>BTQV01000025.1:0-12985 GCA_036986055.1 Thermodesulfobacteriota bacterium | reverse complement strand
AAGCTTTTTTTGGGGTAGCGGCCTTAAAGGGGTTACTCAGCCGGCGCGCAAGGGGGCAAAGGGGGGCGCTGGGGGGATAAATTTTCTAAGCGGAGGGGCCGTACGCCGTAGCGCGGCGCCCTGGCGTAACGGGCGTTAATGGTAGCCGTTGTTGCCGCAGTCCAGTTGTTTCTCAAGCTCATCGACCCTCGCCATCAACAGCCTGTTCTCCTCCCTGAGTTCCGAGAGCCTCAGTTCCCTGCTAATAAGGAGCCTGTTTATCTTCTTCAAGTCGTCTATTTCGTCTCGGAGCCTCTCTTCGGTGAGCTTGCGCCTGTAACTTTCGATAATGTTCCACTCATCGCCCCTCTTGGTAAGGGCGAAGAGATGTCTTCCAACCACGTCGAGGATCCTCTCGGGGTCGCATTCCTTGAGGGAATAGGTGCAGACCACCGCCATGTTGTTTTTGGTTATAATGTCGTTTATCCCCGATTCATACTCAATGAAATCTTCCCACTCCTCCTTGGTAAACCAGAGCGTATTGCACGACACACGGAGTCCATCCATCCCCTTCGCAGTTACGCTATTACACTTGTCTATCCAGCAGTCGAGCATCTTTTTCGGCTCTATAGCGCCGTCGTCAGCACATTCCTCTCTCGGGTCCATCACCTCTATGCGCTCTTTCTCATCGGCGTCTAGATTATCGATGGCGGCCATCAACGCCTCTCTCATTTCCGTGCCGGTGATAGAGTCGGATATGACCCACATGCAGTGTTCGTTGTTTTTAAGACCGGTCTTGAAATAAGGCACGAGTATCTCTATAAGGTCCTGCTTCGCCGAATAGAATACAGCCACGTGCGAACCGCGAGAGACCGTCTCCATGATATTCACTTCCGTCTTTCTAATATCCTGCATGATAGCACCCTTTATTAAAAGGCAGAAAGGCTTGGCGTCCCGTCCTCTGACAAAAACCCCGGAGATACCGGCTACAATATTACTTTAATAAATTAAACCACGGTCGGATTTTTTCTTGTTACTCTATTACATAGAAAAGACTCCGTCAATGATTTTTTTCGTCTTTTATGCCGTAAAAATAGTGCGTTACGTGAACAGACTGAAAAACATCCTTTTGCGGAGGAGTTCCCTTGTATTTCCGCCGTTATTCCGTTGTTTACTCGATTTCACGTTACGGCGAGAAGCGCCGGGACAAATGTAAGGTTTCTTAGATTATTTTAAAAGGAAGGTTAAGGTGCGGCTCTTAAACGGTTTTAAGCCTTGGCCGACAATACCCTCTTCAGTGAGGGCAGAGCGAGGGCCATGTTCTTAACAAGGCTACCCTCCCGCATGAGCCTTTCCATCGCGGAGACCCCGTACCAGCACAGGCCTGAGGATTTTTCAGGCTCCATATTGGTTGGCTCGCCTGAAAGGATGTCGCAGAAATACATATGAACGGGGAACTCTCCCTCAGGCGAATCCGTCCCGTAGACGCCGAAGAACCTGAAGCGCCCCGCCTCGACGCCGAGCTCCTCCCTCACCTCCCTTTTCAGGGCCTCAATATAACTCTCACCCGCGCGGACCTTTCCGCCCGGCGGCTCGACCCTCAGGAGGCCGTATTTCGTGTTATTAAGCAGGAGTATCTTCTTGTCCCTTATTATGAGTCCAGCTGTGAGTTCACGCTCCATGACTTGGCCACGCCATTAAAAAAACCTCAAAACCATTAAGAATCATAAATTAAAAAACTTCCGGCAAGAGGGCAAAAAAATTGATTTTTATTGCTTTTTTCTACAGGGCTGTTAAAATGCCTATTATTTAGGCAATTATGGCAGACTCTGAAACCGACATAAATACTTCCCTCTATGAGGATATCATAGAAAATCTCGCCGGGGGGTTAATTTCAGTGGACCTTGAAATGAAGGTCATTGTCTTTAACCAGCAGGCCGAGAGGATTTCAGAGACTTCGAGGGGTAGCGCCCTGTCAAGGCCCCTTAAAGAGGTATTTATAAGGGACGGCTGGTTTGTAGAGGCCGTAAACGAGACTATCGGGAAGGGCAGGACCTTCACCGACTACAAGGGCATGCTCCACCGCAGGATATCCCCGCCCCTTACGGTAAGCATCACCACGACCCGGGTCTTTGACGGCGAAGGCGCCGTCAGGGGGGCCTCTGTATTTATAAAGGACCTTGCCTCGGGGATACGGTCCCTTGAGGCGGCCTCGCTCAGCGGGGAGAGGCTCTCGCAAATTTCCACCTTTGCCGCCAATCTCGTACACGAGATACGTAACCCCCTTGGGGGCATCAGGGGCGCCGCGCAACTCCTCAGGAAAAAGACGGACGAAAAAAAACTCGGCCAGTTCACCGATATAATAATCAGGGAAACGGACCGTCTCGACGCGCTCCTTAAGGAGATGGGCGACTTCACAAGGCCCGAAAGGCTCATAAAGAGAGAGATAAACATACACAGGGTCCTTGATTCCGTGGTGCTGCTCATGGACCAGGACAAGAGCGCCCTTGAGATTAAACGGGAATACGACCCGAGCCTGCCGCCTGTTTACGGCGACGAGGCGCGTCTCACGCAGGTCTTTTTGAACCTTATAAAGAACGCCGGTGAGGCCTCCTCCGAAGGCGGCGTCGTAAGGGTCGTTACGAGAATGATAACTGGATTACATATAGCCGAGGCAGGCGCAAAGGGGACAAAGATGGCGGCCATCGAGGTCCGGGACAAGGGGTGCGGGATAAGCCACGAGGATATGGAGAAGATATTCACCCCCTTTTTTACGACAAAGCACCGGGGAAGCGGCCTGGGCATGCCCATCTCCTTAAAGATTGTAAAGGAGCACGGCGGCCTGCTTAACATAGATTCGACGCAAGCGCAGGGTACGACGGTCTCCGTCTACCTGCCCATAGCGGAAAAAACCGCTTCAGGTTAAAGGTCAATGGCGGACAAAAAGATACTTATAGCCGACGATGATGATTCCATGCTCTGGGTGCTCGAGCAGTTCCTCGGGGACAAGGGGCATGAGACCCTCAGGGCATCCGACGGCCTCGAGGCCGAGAGGCTCCTTAACGCCGCGGAGCCTGACCTCGCCCTCCTCGACATAAACATGCCCGGAAAGAACGGCCTCGATATCCTTAAGGAAAAGGGTGAAACCGTAAAGACGCCGGTAATAATCATGACGGCCGAGACGACCATGCAGAACACCCTCGAGGCCATGAAGCTCGGCGCCTTCGACTACATCTCAAAACCCTTTGACTTGAACGAACTCGAGATACTCGTCGAGAGGGCCCTGGCCAACGCCGCCCTCAAGGAGAAGGTCAGGGGCCTTACGGAAAGGCTCAAGGAGAGGCTCGTCGAGGAGACGGCCTTCGTTGGCAGGTCCAGGGCGGTCCAGAACGTATTCAAGACCATAGGCAAGATCGCGCCCAAGGATATAGACGTCCTCATCCTCGGCGAAAGCGGCACGGGAAAGGAGCTGGTGGCGAGGATAATACACGCCAACAGCGCCCGCGAGACCGGGCCCTTCGTGGCCATTAACTCCTCGGCAGTGCCCGGCGAGCTTATGGAGAGCGAACTCTTCGGCTACGAAAAAGGGGCCTTTACCGGCGCCGTAGAGTCCCGGCCGGGCAAGTTCGAACTCGCCGACAAGGGCACGCTCTTTTTAGACGAGGTGGGCGACATGAGCCTTGACCTTCAGGCAAGGCTTCTGAGGGCCGTACAGGAGAAGGAATTCTTCAAATTAGGGGGGAGGGCCGCCAAAAAGGTCGACGTAAGGATAATCGCCGCCACCAACCAGGACCTCGACGCCGCGGTAAAGCAAAGGCGTTTCAGGGAAGACCTCTACTTCAGGCTTAACGGGGTTACGATAGTGCTGCCGCCGCTTCGCAAGAGAAAAGCGGATATAGAACAACTCGCCGGGCACTTTCTTGAAAAATTCTGCCGCGAACTCTCCACAGAGCCCAAGACCCTCGGAAAAAACGCCCTTGAAGAACTCAAGAACTACAGATGGCCGGGCAACGTGCGAGAGCTTGAGAACGTCATCAAGAGGACGATCATACTTTCGCCCTCACCTGTAATAACGCCAGAAGACCTGGACCTCCCCACGGGCGGAAAGAAGAGCGAGTCCCTCGAGCAGATTATATCCTCGAAACTCCGCCCCTTTATCGAGAAGACGGCCCGGGAAGGCAACCAGCGGCTCTACGACCTCATAATCCCCTTTACCGAAAGACCCCTCATAAAACTCGTACTGGAAAAGACGGGCGGCAACCAGGTACGGGCCGCGGAGGTCCTGGGCATAAACAGGAACACCCTTAGAAAAAAGATAAAGGCCCTGAAGATTGATCTAAAAAAACTCAGGGAATAATATTAATGAAAAAAGATTTTTTCAATCATATGAAGGGCTTTTACGCGATTATCGACACCACTTACGTCTCTCCCGGAGATATCGGGGAGGTTACGGGGGAGATATTAAGCGGCGGGGCACGGGTCCTGCAGTTGAGGGCCAAGGGGTCGGGCTCGGGGGAGATGCTTAAGATGGCCAGGGTAATACGGCGGCTTACCGGTGACAAAGACGCCTTCTTCATAGTCAACGACAGGGTCGATATAGCCATGATCGCCGGGGCGGACGGCGTGCACCTCGGCCTCGACGACATCCCCGTGGAGGAGGCGCGAAGGCTGCTTGGCCCCGGCGCCGTAATAGGGCTCTCCACGCACAACCTCGCCGAGGCCATCGAAGCGGCGTCTACAACGGCCGATTACATCTCCTTCGGCCCCGTCTTTACGACGAGGACCAAAAAGGACGCCGGACCGGTAACAGGCCTCGCGGCCCTTAAACGTGTGACAGGGAGTGTTCAAAAACCGGTAGTCGCAATAGGCGGAATTTCAGAGGAGACCTTTGACCGGGTCCTTGAGACGGGCGCAACGGCGGCGGCCGTAATCTCCCACATTCTCGGCGGCGGCGACATCAGAAAAAAGGTCTCTTCCATTATCGCGGGGTCGCGAAAAAAGCTTTCGCGCCACTAAAAAAAGAACGCTCAAAGGCTACTGAAATCATCCTTCAAAAACTTGATTTTAAACCAAAATAACAGTTGACAGATTTATGTTTTCAGGGTAAGTTTCAAGTATAAGTATCTGTTGGTTGTTGTACGACAGAAGTAATACCTTCAGTTGCACAAAACCACAACTTATAAAAAATTCAGAAAGGAGGTTTTGTGCAATGGAAAAAGGAAGAGTTAAGTGGTTCAATGAGTCCAAGGGATACGGTTTTATTGAGCGTGATTCCGGCGAAGACGTCTTTGTCCACTACACATCCATTCAGGGCGAAGGTTTCAAGACCTTAAAAGAAGGCCAGCCCGTAGAGTTCGAGCTCGCTCAGGATGAAAAGGGCGCCAAAGCCATAAACGTAGTACCTGAATAGACCGCAAAGCCACACTAAAAAAAGCCCCCGTTTTAACGGGGGCTTTTTTTTATTAAAGAAGCGGCGTGGGAGGTTTTTCTAAAGAGATGCCGTCCATTACCAAAGAGGTATTTATAAAGGCCCCGCCCTGGGAGGTCTTCGACCTCATAGCCGACATTGAAGATTTCTCGCGCTATTCGTCGTATATAAAGGAAATAAAAAAGATCTCTCCCGGCGTATACCGATGGAAGGTGGAGTTCTTCGGCTTGAAGCTTGAGTGGGATTCAAGAATTATTGAATCGAAGAGGCCGGTAAGGCTCGCCTGGGAGTCCATCCGGGGGGTCTTTAACGCCGGCAGTTATGATTTAAAACCCGCGGACGACGGCACGGAGGTCACCTTCAAGATGCAATACAGGTTGCACAGCGGCCTCATCGGGGTCTTCACCGCCCATATCCTCGACCAGCTGCACTCAAAGGTGGCCTGGGAGGTGCTGACAAACATAAAAAACAAACTCGAGGCATAAGCGCGGTACCCCTTACCGATAAGAACAGGGCAGGCGGATACCTAAAACCCTGCGGCCTAGGGACCTTTCTTCCCGCCCGTCCACGGGTCTTTTACAGTACCGAGCGCCTCTTCAAGCCTCTTTAAGAGGCCTTTTCTTGCCTCACCGTCCTCAAGCACCGCCTCCTTAATCCCCTTGAGCCCTTTTCTCCGAACCCACTTGAAGGTCCTCTCCCCGTAGTCGGCGTCCTCCCTGTAGAATTGAATAAAGGCCGAGACAATCTCCAGGGCCTCTTCGCCGGTCTTTACCGTTACGAGGAGTTCCCCCGCGGCGAGCTCTATGCCGCCGGACCCCCCAACGTGAATCTCCCAGCCGCCTGAGATGCCCGTTATGCCAATGTCCTTGATACTCGTCTCGGCGCAGTTCCTCGGACACCCGCTCACGCCGAGTTTGACCTTTGCCGGGGTCCAGAGACCCTCGAGCCTCTTTTCGAGCCTTATCCCCAGGCCCATGGAGTCCTGCGTGCCGTACCTGCAGAACCCTTCCCCCACGCAGGTCTTGACGGTCCTCAGGGCCTTGCCGTAAGCGTAGCCCGAAGGCATGCCTATATCCTTCCATACCCCCTTGAGGTCTTCCCTTTTGACGCCGAGGAGGTCTATCCTCTGGCCCCCGGTAATCTTCACGAGGGGGACCTTGTATTTCACCGCGGCGTCGGCTATCCTCTTGAGTTCATCGGGGGTCACGGCCCCGCCGTAAACCCTGGGAACCACGGAAAAGGTCCCGTCCTTCTGTATATTGGCGTGGACCCTCTCGTTTATGAGCCTTGAGCTCAAGTCGTTTTCAGCGGCGGCGGGCCATACCATGGAGACGTAATAATTTATGGCGGGCCTGCATGTATCGCAACCCACGGACTCCCAGCCCAGCGTCTCCATTACCTCCATTACGGACTTTAATCCCTTTTCCCTGATATTCTTTATGATGTCGTCCCTGGAGTACGTGGTGCAGGCGCAGAGGCTGGCCGCCCCTTCCCTTATTGAAAAGTCGCTCCCCAGAACGCTCTCCAGTATCCTCTCAACCATTGAGGAGCATCCACCGCAGGAACTCGACGCCTTTGTCGCCTCGGCCACGTCCTCTCTCGTAAATAGCCCCTTTGTTTCTATGGCCTCGACTATCGTCCCCTTTGTAACGCCGTTACAGCCGCAGACCACCGTGTCGTCGGGGATTTCGTCGATTGAAAAGGCCTCGGCGCCGACGGGGCCGCCCAGAAGAAGCCGCCCCCTCTTGTCCCCGATGTCGTCGCAGTTCAAGAGGTGGCCGAAGAGGGTCGGGCCGTCGCCCGTATCTCCGTAAAGCACTATGCCTTTTACAATATTGTCTTCGATGATGAGGTTCTTATAGTGCCTGCTGCCCCTGTCTATATACTCTATCGTGTCGGCGCCGGCGCCGTGCTCAACAACGCCGGCGGAATAGAGGTTTATTCCGGGCACCTTGAGGGTCGTCGAAGTGGGCCTGTCCTTGAATATGAGGCGGCAGTCCCCTGCGAGGTGGTTGGCAAGTACCCGGGCCTGCTCGAATACAGAGGCCACAAGCCCGAAGGTCTTACCCCTGTGCTCCACGCACTCGCCCACGGCGTATACGGCAGGGTCATAGGTCTGCATGGTATCGCTAACGACTATCCCCTTCTGGCAGTATATGCCCGAAGAAGCGGCCAGGGCCGTGTTGGGGGTTATGCCAACGGACATGACGACGATATCTGCGTCAACTTCCGACCCGTCGGCAAACCTTACACCCTTGACGCTTTCGTCCCCTGTAATCTCAACGGTCTTCATTCCGAGAAGGACTTTTATCCCGAGGTCCGATATGTCTTGCTTTAGGAACCCTGCGGCCGTAGAGTCGAGTTGCTTCTCCATGAGCCTGTCCATCAAGTGGACCACCGTAACATCCGCCCCGATATCCTTCAGGCCCCAGGCCGCCTCGAGGCCGAGCAGCCCCCCGCCTATGACAACGGCCTTTTTACCCCCCTCGTCCAGAATCCTTCTTATCCTTTCGCTGTCCTCGATGTTCCTGAAAGATACGACGCCCGACTTGTCCACGCCTGGTATGGGGAGTATTACGGGCCTCGAGCCTGTCGAGAGGACGAGCTTGTTGTACTTCTCCACCGACCCGTCCTCTCCCACGACGCTCCGGGACCCCCTCTTAATCTCGCTTACCATGCAGCCGACCCTGAGCCTTATGCCCTTGTCCTCATACCACCCGTCGTCATGGAGGAGGATGTCGTCAATAGCCTTCTCCCCTGTAAGGATATGGGAAAGAAGCACCCTGTTGTAACTCAAATGTTTCTCGCCGGAAAAGACCGTTATCTCGTAACGCTCGGGATCGAGTTTCACCACCTCCTCAACAAAGGCGGCGGCGCTCATACCCCCGCCCACGACTACGAGTTTTTCCCGCTTCTCCATATTCTTCATTTCTGTCACCTCTTAAAAAAAACCAAGGGCGTCTTGAACCGTGTCCAAGGCGCCCTTGCCTTAAATGCCGAGTCCTTGAAAAGACCTACGATGTATAGCCCGCCTCGCCGTGCTGTGAGATATCGAGGCCCATGACCTCTTCCTCCTGAGTTACCCTGAGCCCGACTACGGCCTTTATTACCGCCAGTATTATAAACGTCGCAACGCCCGCGAAGACGATGGTGCCGACGACCCCTATGACCTGGGCCCATAATTGTCCCGGGTTGCCAAAAAAGAGGCCCTTCTCGCCCACCGAGGCGAAGAGCCCCGTTGCGAGCGCCCCCCATATCCCCCCGATGCCGTGGATGCCGAAGACGTCGAGGGAGTCGTCGTAGCCCAGCGCCGGTTTCAGATAACTTACGGAACAGTAACAAAGCGACCCGCCGATGAGGCCGATTATTATGGCAGATAAGGGCCCCACGTAGCCCGCCCCGGGCGTTATGGCCACAAGTCCCGCCACGGCCCCGGATACCGCGCCGAGCACCGTGGGCTTGCCCCGGAACGCCCATTCCACGAAGACCCATGCAAGGGCCCCGGCCGCGGCCGCCGTGTTCGTCGCCACAAAGGCGACGGCGGCAAGACCGTTGGCGCCAAGGGCGCTGCCGGCGTTGAAACCGAACCACCCGAACCACAGGAGCGCCGTTCCCAGCACCGTCATGGGCAGGTTGTGGGGGGCCATTGATTCGTGCATATAGCCCTTTCTCCTTCCAACGAAAAGGGCCGCCACAAGGGCCGAAATCCCGGAACTGATATGTACGACGGTGCCGCCCGCGAAGTCCAGCGCGCCCGTCTTTGCAATCCAGCCGCCTCCCCATACCCAGTGTGCGAGAGGGTCGTAAACAATGGTGGTCCAGAGCAGGGCGAATATGATGAGGGCCGAAAACTTGAACCTCTCAACAAAGGTCCCTGTTATAAGGGCCACTGTTATTACGGCGAACATCCCCTGATACATCATGAAGACAAGGTGGGGTATGGTGCCGTTGGCCTCGACGCCCACATTAGTCAAGCCGAGATAAGAGAGGTTGCCTATTATACCCGCAACGTCTGCTCCGAAACTGAGGGAATAGCCCCAGAGAACCCACTGGACGCTTATGAGGCACAGAATGAAAAAACTGTACATTACGGTTGAGAGGATGTTTTTTCCCCTCACCATGCCCCCGTAAAAGAGGGCAAGCCCCGGTGTCATAAGCATCACCAGGGCCGTAGATGTGAGTACCCAGGCCGTGTCGCCTGCGCTTATAGACTGCGCGGCTTCTCCGGCAAAAGCAAATCCTGGAATCAATAAAACCAATAACATCGCCGTTGATGTTTTCTTGATCAAATCTCTTCTCCTTTCAGACCGTCTTTTTCCGTCCGTAAACATACCACCGGGAAAATCGTCCGGCAAGTAAAAAATTAACGGAAAGACGACGGGTGTACCTGAAAGTCCGGATAGGCGTTGCCTCCGTGCTCTCCGAGGTCGAGCCCCTCCTTTTCCTCCTCCGGTGTCACCCTGAGCCCCACCGTCGCCTTTATTATCTTAAAGAGTATAAAGGCAGCGACAAAGGTCCACACAAAGGCCACACCCACGCCCAGGGCCTGGACGCCCAACTGTCTCATGGTAAAACCAGACTCGATGAATATGCCCACTGCGAGCGTGCCCCAGGCGCCGCACACACCGTGCACGGAAATGGCGCCCACAGGGTCGTCCACGCCCACCCTGTCAAAGAAGAGGACGGAGAAGAAGACAAGTACCCCGGCAATGGCGCCTATAATAACAGCGCTTGTGGGACTAACGTTGGCACACCCCGCGGTGATGGCCACAAGGCCGGCGAGCGCGCCGTTCAGCGTCATGCCTATATCCGCCTTTTTGAATATCACCCAGGACGTGAACATTGCCAACACAGAGCCAGCGGCGGCGGCGAGGTTGGTATTTACCGCTATCCTCGCTATACCCACTGTGCCCGTCGTCGTGCTCCCGGGGTTAAAGCCGAACCATCCGAACCAGAGTATAAAGACACCGAGGGCGGCCAATGTCAGGTTGTGCCCGGGGATGGCCCTGGGCTTTCCGTCGGGGCCGTATTTGCCTATACGCGGACCGAGCACGATCGCCCCGGCGAGCGCCGCCCACCCTCCAATGGAATGTACGACGGTGGAGCCGGCAAAATCTATAAAACCGAGCGCTTCGAGCCAGCCGGCGCCCTTGTAAAGGCTGCCCCAGGCCCAGCTCCCGAAGACCGGGTATATAACAGCGCTTACGACGGCGCTGTAGATGAGATAACTTACGTATTTGGTCCTCTCGGCCATGGCCCCGGAGACGATCGTTGCCGCCGTTGCGCAAAATACCACCTGGAACATCCAGAAGGCGAAGAGCCAGGGGTCCTTGTCCGATGCAAAATCGCTGAAGAAGAACCCGGTTGTGCCGAACAACCCGTTCGAGGCACCGAACATGAGCCCGAAACCTACGGCCCAGAAGGCGAGAGAGCCCACGGAAAAGTCCATCAAGTTCTTCATCATGATGTTTATGGCGTTCTTGGCCCGCGTAAACCCAGTCTCAACCATCGCGAACCCCGCCTGCATGAGGAAGACGAGGAACGCGGCCACAAGCGTCCAGACAAAATCCAGGTTCTTCTGGACCTCGGCGGCCGTGATCGTGTCTCCCGCGACGGCGGTCCCGCAGAGGAGAATTAAAAAAAACAACACAAAAAGCATCTTGAACCGGGAAAATTTTAAACTCATCTCATTTGTCCTCTCTTTTCCTTTTACAGGGCGTCCTCGCCGCTCTCGCCCGTTCTTATCCTCACGGCCTCTTCGGCGGGAAGTACAAATATCTTTCCGTCGCCGATCTTGCCCGTCCTTGCGGCCTCACTTATCGTTTCCACCACCTTGGCCGCCAGCGCCTCGGTGGTCACGACCTCTATCTTTATCTTGGGCAGGAAATCAACGGTGTACTCGGCCCCCCTGAATACCTCGGTATGGCCTTTCTGTCTCCCGAATCCCTTTACCTCAGTAACGGTCATGCCCTCGATGTTTATATCGTTCAACGCCTTCTTTACCTCTTCTATCTTGAAGGGTTTTATTATCGCCTCTATCTTTTTCATATTATCGACCGTCCTTGTGTTTTGAACGACGTTGCTTAGAAATAGAAGAGAACATTTATGCCCACAGTGTCCTGAGTCTTGCTGTCCGCCAGTATATTATCCTTGTCGAAGACCTTCGAATCTGAGGCGTCATGGCGGTACTCAGGCCTTATTATTATGTTTTTGGACACGGCAAACTCCGGTGTAAAGGTAAACTCCCACATCTGCTGTTTTGTGCCGGTCCTGGAGCCGTCATTGTCATCGAGGAACTCACCCCTCAGATTAAGAGCGATCATGTCGTTGACGGCGTAGCGTATTATGCCGGAGACCCCGCTCCACGTTGCCGTCTCATTGACCACCACGGCGCTATCCTCGGAGCCATAAACAAGGTCGAGGTTGAAGGTGAATTTTTCCAGAAATTCCTGGGTGAAGTTTACGTTCACTACATGGCGCAGGTCTCTGTTATTGTCGTCCCGTTCGGCGCCAACGATATACTTGAGGTTCACAGTAGTGGTCTTGGTGGGGGTAATGGCCGCATGAATAAGAAAGCTTTTCGCGCTGTTGTTGTCCACAACGTTATCCCAGCCGTTGACAACGGCCGCGACGAAACTCACGTAATCGTTGGGGGTGTAGGATGCCCTGAGTCCCGTATGGGTAAAAGGGATGGTGTAGTAAAAAAGAAGGGAACGCGAATAATTATAATTCCATCCGTCAGCGCCCTCTATCACCTCGGCGCCCATCTCGGTAATGAACTTGCCGAAGTCCAGCGTAAGCCCGTTGCCCACAGGCGCCACCCACCTTACATAGGCCTGCCGCAGGTCGAACTGATCGCTCTCAAGAGACAGACCCGTCGAGCGGATCTGCTCGGGTATTGTAAACCCGTAGTCGAGGTCTATCCTGAAACCGGCATCCCCCGGTGCCGAGGCCTCTTTCTCGAAGACCAATCCGGCCAGCTCGAGGTTAAAACTGTTATCCTTGTTGTTGAAGGGCCTGAAGTTTATCGCCTTTGAGTCGGGCGTATTGAAGTTATAGTTGTACCCGGCCGATACAAACCCCTTTACCTTAACTTGATCGAGTATCTTACCCACCGTCGATTCGGCGCCGGCGTAACTGCCCGTCAGAATAAAGACCGTCATCAAAAACAATAAAAAAACTTTTCTCATCTTACCCTCCTTGGTTGTCCGGACTCTGTAAGCCGGTGTTTTTTTAAGACCCTGTAAAATAAAAAAGCGCCCGTCTCTTTTTAAGAGAAAGGCACCCTGCCTTCTTTTAAAAAAATAGCCGAATTTGACATGGAATGATAATCTTCCGGTATTAACTGCAACTTTGGTGCCAGATGTCCTGCAATATGGAAAGTTTAATCTTTAAGGCTACTTGAAGGATTTTTCCCAAGCGGTCTGGGGAGAGAAACAAGAGGGGAATGGGGGGAATGCTTAATTTTTAATCAGCCCCTGCCTTTTAATCGGCCAGAGACGGGGTGCCCGGCTTCACCCGAGGCCGCGAAGGAACCTCTTTACTATGGTGGAGCCGTACCCCTGAATCGTAGCGAGG
>BTQV01000024.1:0-13120 GCA_036986055.1 Thermodesulfobacteriota bacterium | reverse complement strand
GCTATGGCCGAGTAGGCGCTGACGAGTTGAATGGGCGTACTGAGCATATACCCCTGGCCCACGGCCACGGATATGGTCTCGCCGTCATACCAGCGCTCACCGAGGGCCCTCATCTTCCACTGCGACGTGGGCACAAGCCCGTCATGTTCGCCCGTTAAGTCGATGCCGGTATTTGAGCCGAAGCCGAAGTCCTTTGAGTGTTTCGCCAGGGTGTCTACACCGATGCGCAGCCCTACCTGGTAAAAAAATGTATCCGAGGACTCTATTATGGCCCTCTGGTAGTTTATTTCGCCGTGTCCTTTCACTTTCCAGTCGCGGTACTGCCTGCCGGCGAAGGTGAAACTCGGCCCCGAGTATATGAGCGTATAAGGCCTGATGGTCTTTTCTTCGAGGGCGGCCGCCGCGGTTATGGGCTTGAACGTTGAGGCCGGGGGGTACTGGCCCTGGATGGCCCTGTTCGTCAACACGTTCAGCGGGTTGCTGAGGAGGCTTTTCCAGTCCTTCTCCGATATGCCCGTGGTGAGCCTCCCGGGGTCAAAGGAAGGCGAGCTCACGAGCGCGAGTATCCTGCCCGTAGCGGGTTCCATGGCGACGACTGCGCCGGCCCTGTCTCCAAGGCCCTCCCATGCGGCTATCTGGGTATTCAGGTCGATGGTGAGGGTTACGTCATTTCCGGGGAAGGGCGGCGTCCAGCCCACTACGTCTATCTTCCTGCCCAGGGCGTCCACCTCAAGCTCCTTGATGCCGTCTACGCCCCGGACGTATTTTTCAAAACTCTTTTCAATGCCGTATTTGCCTATGAGGTCGCCGGGGTCGTACCCGCTGGATTTAAGCCTCTTCAGCTCCTCGATGTTCAGTTCGCCGAGATAGCCGATGAGGTGGGCCATGGCCTCGCCGTAGAGATAATCCCTCTTGGGCGCGGCGTCCAGTATTACCCCTGGCATCTCGAACTTGTAACTCTCGAGTTTTACCGTCTCCTTCCATGAGAGGTCTTCCTTGAGTTTAACAGCCCTGAAGGCCGGACGTCCCTTGGCCCTGCTGATTTTTCTACGTACCGTATCCTCGTCCACGCCGACGAGGTCCTTGAGCATCTTCCTTGTCTTGGCCCAGTCGGTTACGTCCTCAGGCACGAGGTAGAGGTCGAAGCCCGGCCGGTTTTCTGCGAGTTTTACGCCGTTTTTATCGTAGATGAGCCCTCTGGGGGCGGGTGACTTGACGGTCCTTATCCTGTTGTTCTCCGAGAGGTCCCTGTAGTACGAACCCTCCATTACCTGGAGATACCAGAACCGGGCCGCGAGCACGAAGAACGCCACCGCTACAACGAGGATGGCGGCGAAGACCCGCTTCTTGAACTCCCGCGGCTCTTTCTCCTGAAAGTAACCACCGCTCATGTTTACCTCTCGAATACGCGGTCCTCTTGTATCGAGCCGAGTCGGTCAAAGAGGTTGATGACGGCCGGCGCAAAGGCCCCGGTTATAACGGCCTCTACGAAGATACGGAAGGAGAAATAGATGTTCTCGTTTACGGAACTTATGAGGAGGTAGAGTATTACGCCCTTCAAGAGGGCGAGTGCGGCCGCTGTCCCGGCCCTTATCGCGGGCGTGGTGAAGTGCATCTTCCTTGAAAGGAGGTAGACGGCTATAAAGACCGATACGAGGGAAAAGGAAGCGGACCCCAGCATCCCTCCGCCCAGCACGTCTTCAATGTACCCGATTACAAAGCAGAGGATGACGCCTTGAATACTCGGCCTCGTATAGGCGACGTAAAAGGCGACTATTATCGTTATGTCGGGTAGAGGAACCGTCGAAAAGAGGGTGCTCTTTACAACGAGGTACGCGGTGCTGATAAGAAGGTAAATCAAGAAATCTTTCATAACCTGAATTACCGCCCCTCAAGGGCGGTGGGTGAAAAGTTTTTTTCGAGACGGCTTGTCAGGGGTGGACTCAATCCCGGGCGCCGGCCTCAAGGCCGGTGGGAAGACCCGCGTTCTTTACCACGAGGACGTCTTCAAGCCTTTTGAGGTCAACCCTCGGCGTAACGGTTATGTGGTTGAAGAAGTTGTCCGTGCCCTTTCTAATCTCCGTAACCTCGCCGATGACGAGCCCCTTGGGGAAGAGCCCGGAAAAGCCCGATGTTACAACAAGGTCCCCCGCCTTCACGTCGTCGAGTTCACGTACGTATTTTAATATGAGGCCGTCAGAGCCGTTGCCCTCGACGATGCCGCGCACCCGTGTCCTCATTACGATAGCCTCGATATTGGACCTGGGGTCCGTGTTCAGCAGGACCGTGGACGTGCGGCCGGTGACCCGTATTGTGCGTCCCACCACGCCCTCGGGCGTTATCACCGACATGTCCTTCCTCATGCCGTCAGCAGAGCCCTTGTTGATAACCGCCGTCTTTGTGAGCCTGTCCATGTTGTAGGCGAGTATGGCGGCGGAAGTCGTCTCGAAGGGTACGCTCTGCTTGTAACCGAGCAGCCTTTTAAGCCTGCCGCTCAGGTTCACTTCCTCTTTGAGCCTGTAGTTTTCTTCCTGAAGTTTTATGAGCGCGTCCCTGTAGGATTCGTTCTCCTTCTGGACGCCTACAAGGGATACGTAGTTGTTGACGGCGCCGGCCGCGCCCCTGTACATGACGGTTATGGCGTTTTGCACGGGGTTTACTGTTATGGAGAAGACCCTCTTGAGCACAAAACCCCTTTCGGCCACCTTGGTGTCTGTGAGCGCGAGGTGGAGCGAGAAGAGGGCGAGGAGCATTGCTATGATGATGATACGGTGTCTCTTGGCAAAAGAGTTCATTTTGTTAAGCAGGCTCCGGTGTTAGATGGGCAAGGAGCGGTCTTGACCGACCGGTCTTTTAAAATATCATTTCGGCAGAGAGACCTCTTTAAGGAGTTTCAGCTCGTCGAGGAGCCTTCCCGCCCCCTTTACCACGCATGTAAGCGGGTCGTCGGCTATGGTCACGGGGAGCTGGGTCTCCTCTCTGAGTATTGCGTCGAGGTTCTTTATGAGCGCCCCTCCGCCGGCGAGCACCAGCCCCTTGTCCACGAGGTCGGCGGCAAGTTCGGGCGGCGTGGTCTCGAGTACGTGCTTGACGGCGTCTATGATGGCCGAGACAGGCTCGTTGAGGGCCTCCCTTATCTCGCTCGCTTCTATCTCCAGGGTCGTGGGTATGCCTGTTATGAGGTTCGAGCCTTTTATCTCCAGTTTAAGCGGGCTGTCATCGGGGCGCGGCAGGCCGAACTGCATCTTTATATTCTCGGCCGCTCCAGTGCCGATGGAGAGGTTGTACTTCCTCTTTATGTACTGCGCTATTACCTGGTCGAGTTTGTCGCCGCCCACCCTTATGGACTTGGCGCGCACAATGCCGGCCAGCGAAATTACCGCTATCTCCGAGGTGCCTCCGCCTATATCGACTATCATGTTCCCCGAAGGCTCTGTAATGGGAAGACCGGCCCCTATGGCGGCGGCCATGGGCTCTTCGACGAGGTATACCTCCGAGGCCCCGGCGGAGTATGCCGACTCCTTGACGGCCCTCTTCTCAACCTGCGTTATGCCAGACGGCACGCCGACGATTATTCTGGGCCTTACAAGCATCCTCCTGTTGTGGACCTTGGCGATAAAATACTTGAGCATCTCCTCGGTCACCTCGAAGTCGGCGATGACGCCGTCCTTGAGGGGCCTGATGGCGATGATATTGCCGGGGGTCTTGCCGAGCATGGCCTTGGCGTCCTTGCCAACGGCAAGGACCCTTTGGCCGCGGCCGTCTTTTTTAACAGCCACGACGGAAGGCTCGTTTGATACTATGCCCTTGCCCTTTACGTATATGAGTGTGCTTGCGGTGCCAAGGTCTATGGCGAGGTCGTTGGAAAAATGACTCAGAATTTTATTGAACATTTCGTCTCCCGATATAAATTCAAATGATTTTAGCAGACAAGCGTCGGGCTTGGCAAGGATAATTTTTCATAAAAAGGTTGCACTCAAAGGGAATATTTTTTAATATCTTACATGCCCTTATGGGACATTTCCGTGACAGTGATTACATTTCAAGGGTTAAAAGGAGGATAATTCTAATTTATGCTTGAAAGGATCAGACAAAGTACGAAATCCGTTTACATACTCTTCATATTCGGCATCATTATCCTGGTCTTTGTCTTCTGGGGCATAGGGCCGATGAGAGACTCGGGCAATGGAAATTCCGTGGCCACCGTGGACGGCCAATCCATCGAGATAAAGGACTATCTGAAGATACGCAGGCAGATGGAGAATTATTACAGGAACCTCCTTAAAGGTCAGTACACCCCTGAGATGGAAAAGCGCATCGGCATTAAAAGGAGGGCAGTCACCATCCTCATAGACAGGGCGCTCGCCGTCAAGGAGGCGAAAAAAACCGGCATAAAGGTCAGCAAGAAGGAGGTGCAGGACGTCATAGCGTCCATGCCCGCCTTCCAGAAGGACGGGGTCTTCGACAGAGAGACTTACTTCAGGAGCCTAAAGGCCGAGCGCATGCAGCCGGCGGAGTTTGAAAAGGCCGTGGAAGACGACCTCATTACGGAAAAGGTCCGCGCCCGTGTCACAAAGGATATTACCGTCTCCGATGAAGAGGTCACAAAGGCATTCCTTACCGAGCACAGGCGTATAAACCTCAAGTACGTGGCCATGGACGCCGCGCGCTTTGAGGACGCCGTCAAGGTGAGCGACGAGGAGGCCCGGAATTATCTGAAGGAACACTCCTCGGACTTTATAGAGCCGGCAAAGATAAAGGTCTTTTACGTCCACGCAGGCTATGGGGACTTCATGAAGGGCGTCAGGGTAACCGACGCCGATATAAAAGAATACTATGAAAAGAACAAGGAGCGCTTTCTTAACCCCGGGGAGGTAAGGGCGAGCCACATACTCGTCAGGCCCGATATGGAAAACCCCGACAGGGAGGCGGCAAAGGCGGAGGCGAGGAAAAAGGCCGAGGCGCTCCTCCAGAGGTTGAGAGAGGGTGCGGACTTCAAGGAAATGGCAAAAAAATACTCCCAGGACCCCGGCTCGGGCAAGAAGGGCGGGGACCTCGGCTGGTTCCCCAGGGGCGTCATGGTAAAGACTTTTGAGGACGCGGCCTTCTCCTTGAAGAAAGGCGAGTTGAGCCCCATCGTGGAGACGGTCTTCGGGTTTCATATAATAAGAGTGGAGGACAAAAAAGAGCCCACACTCAAGCCTTTAAAGGAGGTAACCCCTTCGATAATAAAGGCCATTAAGACCGACAGGGCGCGGGAGAGAGCTTACAGCGCCATAAAGGCCCTGCAGAAACCTTTTGAAGAGGCAAAGGATATTGAAGGGCTTAAAAAAATTGTAAAAAAGTTACGCGGCTTAAAGTACACTGTGACGGGTCTTATGGACAGTAAAAAGGTGAAAGAGGAGTTTAAGGGGCCTCAGTACATGGCGGAGAACCTCTTTTTGATGGATGAGGGTGAGGTGAGTTCGCCTTTGAAGACCAAGGACGGGGTCCATATGGTCAAGATAGTCAAGAGGATTGACGCAAGGCTCCCGAAATACGAGGAAGTGGCTTCGAAGATCAAGGCGGTGGTGAGAAAGAAGAAGGCGCGTATACTGGCCAAGAAGGAGGCGGAGAGTCTGCTCAATGCCCTTAAGGGCGGCGCCGGTCTTGAGCCCCTCGCGAAGAAGAAGAAACTCAGGGTGCGCGAGACGGGATTTTTCTCAATGGCCGACGGTTTCGTGCCGGTCCTTGGCTTGCCTACGTCCAATTACACGGCGCTTTTCGGCCTGAGTTCCGAAAAACCTCTCTTTGAGACCGTCATCGCGCGTAATGCGACGTTCTATATACTCGAGTTGAAGGCGTCGAAGGAGGCGGACCTCAAGCAGTTAACGCCGGCCATGAAGGAAGAGTTGAGGGTGCGGCTTTTGAACCGGAAGCAGGAGGAGGCGCTTAACAAGTGGCTCGACTCTCTTCGGGCAAAGGCCAAGATAAAGGTCTACGAAGACCGTATGTGATGGGTTTATGCGCCGCCCCTGTCGGCGCTGACTACTTTTGCGCGCGCAACACCCTCGTTTACCTGAGGGTCCCGGACCGTGTCGTACGCAGTATTTGAAAGGAAGATGAAGAGATGCGTTTTTCGAGGATGCTCATACCCACATTGAAGGAGTCCCCTGCCGACGCCGAGGTCATAAGCCAGCGCCTCATGATAAGGTCGGGCATGATAAGGAAAGTGGCCGCAGGCATCTATAACCTCATGCCCCTGGGGGTGAGGGTCATAAGGCGCGTGGAGGCCATTGTAAGGGAAGAGATGAACAGGGCGGGCGCCCAGGAGGTGGCCATGCCCTTTGTCCTGCCCGCCGAACTCTGGAAGGAGAGCGGGAGGTGGGACGAGTACGGCAAGGAGCTCCTGCGCCTGAAGGACCGCCACGGCAGGGAGTTTTGCCTCGGCCCCACACACGAGGAGGTAATAACCGACATAGTGAGGGGTACGGTGCGTTCATACAGGGAACTGCCCCTGAACCTCTACCAGATACAGGAAAAATTCCGCGACGAAATCCGCCCGCGCTTCGGTCTCATGAGGGCGCGGGAGTTCATGATGAAGGACGCCTACTCATTTCACTGCGACGACGAGAGCGCCGACAAGGAATACCAGAACATGTTCAACGCCTATTCGCGCATCTTCGAGCGGTGCGGCCTTGAGTTCAGGGCCGTGGAGGCCGAGACAGGCGCCATAGGCGGGAGGTTTTCTCACGAGTTCATGGTGCTCGCCGACACGGGCGAGGACGCCGTGGCCTTCTGCTCCTCATGCGACTACGCGGCCAACGTGGAGAGGGCCGAGATAAGGGTGGAGGAGAAGAGGCCGGACCTGCCCCCGGAGAGGAAGGCCCTTGAGGAGGTGAGGACGCCGGGCAGGAAGACCGTTGAGGAGGTGAGCGGTTTCTTGAAAGTCAAACCCTCAAAACTCATAAAGACCCTCATATACGAGACGGACAAGGGCGTTGTGGCGGCCCTTGTCAGAGGTGACTCAGAGCTTAACGAGATGAAGCTCCAGAGGGTCCTCGATGTATCGGGTGTAAGGCTCGCCGGCGAGGAGGCGGTTAAGGAGTCCACTGGCGCCCCCTCGGGCTTTGCCGGGCCCGTGGGCTTAACGATTCCCATCTACGCTGATTTCAGCGTACGCAATATGTGCTGCGCCGTTACCGGGGCCAACAGGGCGGACGCGCACCTTGTGAACGTCCAGCCGGAGCGGGATTTCAAGGCCCTTTACGCGGACCTGAGGGTGGCGGGCGAAGGCGACGGCTGTCCGAGGTGTGATGGCGGACTCCTCATAAAAAGGGGCATAGAGGTGGGACATGTTTTCAAGCTCGGAACCAAGTACAGCCTCTCCATGGGCGCGGCCTTCCTCGACGAGAAGGGCGAAGAAAAACCCATGATAATGGGCTGTTACGGGATAGGGATAGGCAGGACCGCGGCGGCCTCCATTGAGCAGAATAACGACGAAGCGGGGATAATATGGCCCGTGCCAATGGCGCCGTTCTCCTGCGAGGTGCTGCCCGTGAACACGAGCGACGTTGAGACCATGAAGACGGCGGAAGCCCTTTACGCCTCTTTAAAGGACTTAGGCGTAGACGTGCTCCTCGACGACAGGGACTTGAGGGCGGGAGTGAAATTCAAGGACGCCGACCTTATAGGCATCCCCGTGAGGGTCACCATTGGCGCCAGGAATTTGAAGAAAGGCCTTGTCGAGTTCAAGAGCAGGCGCGAAAAAGAGTTTAGCCTTGTCGGTGTTGACGATGCCGCCGGAAAGGTAATTGATTTTCTGGAGAAAAATAGCGGATAGTTTTTTTTAAAATGCCCCATGGAAAGGGCCTGTGTTGTGGGCCGAAGGTTGCATGGGAGGACTTGGGGGAGGGCTTGTGGAAGGACCCTGGGAGGGCCCTTATAAAACAGGTCAGTCCGTTTCGGAGAGGCTCTTTTCGAGAATAAGGTCGTGGAGGATCTTTTTACGCCCCTCGTCCATATTTATGAACCTTACCCCCATGCTGTGCTCGCCGCTCACCCATACTACCTCACCCTCGACATAAAGGGGCTCGGCCATCATCGGGTCCTTGATGTTCAGGTTCAGAGACTGGCCCCTGTTCAGGCCCACGGCGTCCTCACCAACGTGTATGCATATCCCCGTTGAACTGATGTTTACGAGCTTTCCCTTGTGGAGCGTCTTGTAGAGCATATACTCCACGGAGATGTCTTCGCCTGTAACCCTGAGTTTGCTCCTGCACCCGTCGAGGAGTTCCTTGAGCCTGTCTATGAATAAATCCACGGTCTTCGCGGACTCGGCATAGGCCCTTGAACCCTCCCCCTTTTTCTTTATGGAGTCCACCTCTTCCTTGGCCTCTCTCAAGAGCCTCAGGTACTTCCCCATGTTCTTAAGGAGTACGTCCCTGTAGATGGAATAGGGGCCGGCCGAGATGAAGACCTCCTTGACGGTGAAAGGCTTGCCGCAGCTCGGGCAATCAGTATCCTCGGACTCGGTAAGAAGCGGGGAGTAGACAGAGCAACTGCAGTGCGGACATTCGGTTTTGAGCATGGTTTGTGGGGTATAATCCGGTCTGTGTTTTTTTATCGAGATGTTACGATTTTTAAAGTTTATACTTTTTGTTTTCTTTTGGCAAGTCAAAAATTTCTTCAACCGCCCTCTCGCGCCGAAAAAAACGTCCATCCCCCCTCTTTTTCTAATAATCCTTTAATGCCGCCTTTTATACAATAGCCCCATAGAAAGCGTAAAAGGGGATAAGGCTGAGAGATTCAAGTTTAAATGCCATGTACGATATCGTCATTGTACGGTTGGCTTTTCCGTTGCAGTGGCCGAACCTTCCACGCTTCCCCTGTAGCAGACAGGGCCCGCCCCATTATTTTCCCACCAGTTGCCAACGCAAAGGGGAGGTTTTTTTTGATAAAAAAACCTCCCTCCTTATTTCGAGGAAAAATTATGTCGAGTCCTCGCTTCTAATATTACCTTAACCGTCAACCAAATATGATGTACTCCTACGTTGTGTTAAGGAGTTCAGTTGAAAGGAGGCGCAGGTTATGAAAACCATAATGACCATCTGGGAGTTTTTAGCCATACTCCTGGCTCTGAGTTTTGCCGTTCGTATACTCATGCTCGCAAGGGGGTTTATTCCCGCCCTCTAAGCGGCCCCCTTGCGTCGCGTTTCTCAGGCTCCGCTTATGCCGACAAGCCCAAAGAACTCCGATACTTATTGACTTTTAGCGGTTGATGATTTAATTTTATCTTAATTAAATATGCAACGAGAAAGTTCACATGTCTACAGCACCGTCTGCAGGGTATGTCACGGCGGATGCGGAGTTCTGGTACACGTCAGGCAGGGCCGTGTCGTAAGCGTCAAGGGAGACCCCGCCTCTCCAATGAATAAGGGGTGGATGTGCGTAAAGGGCATTATGAGCCCAGAGATAGCAAATCACCCGGACCGCCTTACAAAACCCCTCAAGAAAATAAGAACAAAATCAGGTGAAGACTGGCAGGAGGTCTCGTGGGACGAGGCCCTCGGCGATATTTCAGCAAGGCTCGAGAGGTTCCGCACGGAGACCGGGCCTGAGTCCATAGCAATAGGCCAGGGCACCGGACGCCACCACTATATGCACGTCGTCAGGTTCGCCAACCAGCTTGGCACGCCCAACTGGTACGAACCGGGCCTCGCCCAGTGTTTCATCCCAAGGATTACAGTCAGCAACCTGACTTACGGAAACTTCGTCGTAGCCGACTATTACGGCGACACGCCGCCTGAGTGCATACTCTTCTGGGGGCATAACCCCCTTGTAACGGGCCCCGACGGCGAGCTTGCCATCTCCGTAAAGAGGGCGCTTGAGAGCGGCGCTGTCGGCATAACCGTCGACCCGAGAAGGACTTTGACGGCGCGTAGCTCCAAGCTATGGCTGCCCGTTCGCCCCGGCACGGACGCCGCCCTTGCGCTGGCCATGATAAATTTCATTATCTACGAGGGCCTTTATGACAGGGATTTCGTCGGGAAGTGGACGGTGGGTTTTGAGGAACTAAAAGCCCATGTGAAGGATTTTACCCCGGCGTGGGCTGAAGATATTACAACGGTCCCCGCCACGCTCATAAGGGAGGCGGCCGAACTTTACGCCGCCGCCAGGCCGGCTGTCCTTGAATGGGGGCTCGGTCTTGAGCAGAACCCCAATTCGCTGCAGACCGTGAGGGCCGTGGCGCTGCTCCGCGCCCTTACAGGCAACATTGACGTGCCGGGCGGGGACATCCTCGGCATGAACATCTTGAAGAGCTACCCCACCTTGAAGGAAAAACTTCCTGAGGGCATGGCGAAGAAGAGGCTCGGTGCCGAAGACCATAAACTGCTGGGGGGCTGGCGGGCCTTTATGCCCTCGGCCCACATACCGGCGCTCTTCAGGGCCATGAGAGAAGGGGACCCTTACAGGATAAGGGCGCTTTTAATCTTCGGGAATAACCCACTCACGTCTGTTGCGAATTCAAGGGAGGTCTACGAGAGCTTGAAGGCCCTTGATTTCCTCGTCGTGACGGACCTCTTCATGACCCCCACGGCGCGCATGGCCGATTACGTCCTGCCGGCGGCCTTCTGGACGGAGACGGATCAGGTCATAGGTTTTCCCCTCGTCGTCGAGAATATGGTCATGGCCCAGTCCAAGGTTACGGAGACGGGAGAGTGCAGGCAGGACGAATGGATAATAGACGAGTTGGCCAGGCGCATGGGCCTGCCCGGCTCTGACGAAGGCTTGAAAGAGGTGATGGACCAGCAGCTAAAACCCCTGGGCATAACTTACGAGGAACTTAAAAAGAGGGTCTTTGTTCATCCGCCCCATGAGTACAGGAGATACGAAACCCAGGGTTTCAGGACCCCTTCAAGGAAGGTCGAGCTCTACTCGAAGACGTTAAAGAGGATGGGCTACGAGCCCCTTCCCGTCTTCAGGGAGCCCCCTGAAAGCCCGGCCTCGGACCCGGATACGGCAAAAGAGTATCCCCATATCCTCATTACGGGCGCTCGCACGCCAGTCTTTTTTCACAGTGAGCACCGCCAGATAGAATCCCTGAGAAAGAGAAGGCCCGACCCCCTCGCCGAACTCCACCCCAAAGCCGCCTCCCCCCTGGGCATAAGTACCGGGGACTGGATAAGGATATCAACGCCAAGGGGGAGTATAAGGATGAAGGCCGTTGTCACGGAGGATATACACCCCGACGTGGTGAGCGTCGACCACGGCTGGTGGTTCCCCGAGAGAAAGGACGACCCCCTCTTCGGCGTCTTTGAGTCCAACGCCAACGTCTTGACCAAAAACACCCCGCCCTATGACCGTGCCTTTGGTTCGTATCAGTTAAGGGGGGTGCTCTGCAGGGTTGAGAGAGAGTGACTAAAGGTTTTAGTTGATTATTTGCAGACGACTGTGTAAAAAAACAAGGTGCATATAAGAATCCGGAAAACAAGGAAAGGGGTTTTTGTTGATGACGGATAAGAGTTTGCCGATAAAGAAGAAGGTGCTCGCTTTGGGGCTTGACGGTGTGCCCCGCACGCTACTCGATGATTTTCTGGCCGAGGATATCTTGCCTAACTTCAAGAAAATTCTCTCCTCCGGCTACGCCCTTCATCAGATGGACGCCTCCATACCCGAGGTTTCGAGCACATCGTGGACTTCCTTTTACACCGGCGTTAATCCCGAGGAGCACGGGATATACGGCTTTATGGAGTTAAGGCCCGGCACCTACGACCTCGCCTTTCCAAACATGACCAATGTCACGGCCCCGTCGCTCTGGAATATCGTTGCCAATAACACCGGCGCCATGTCGTCAACGCTCTCCAGGAAATATGAAGGAAAATTCTCCACGCCGCTACGCTCCATTGTCATGAACATACCCCAGACTTACCCTGCCGTGCCCATAAACGGCGTCTTGAGCGCGGGTTTTGTCTGCCCCGACCTCAAAAAGGGCACCTATCCCGGAAGCGCTTATGATTATCTCGTCTCCATGGGGTATATGGGGGACGTGGACTCGGCCAAGGCCTCGGAAGACGCGGACGCCTTTTTCCGGGAAATTTTTACTTCCCTTGAAAAGAGGCTTGAGGCATACCTCCATTTCATGGAGGACGGGGACTGGGACATCTTTATAGGCGTAGTCACGGAGACGGACAGGCTCCATCACTTCTTCTTCGACGCCGCGAGAAATCCTTCCCACCAGTACAACGCCACCTTCAGAAAGATATATAAGGCCATAGACGAAGTGATAGGAGCGCTCTACGGACGTTTCATGGAGATGACCGGAGGCGAGGGGTTCTTCCTCACCATGTCCGACCACGGCTTTACCGAGATAAAGAGCGAGGTATACCTGAACAGGTGGCTCGAAAAAGAAGGTTTCCTGAACCTCGACGAGGGACGCCAATACTTTGATAAGATAGACTCCGGCACAAGGGCCTTCGCGCTGGACCCGTCGCGCCTTTATCTTAACCGCCAGGGGAGGTACCCCCGCGGGGCTGTAGCCCCGGCTGAGGAGGCGGCGCTCCTCGGGGACTTGAAGATCGCTCTGGCCGGACTAAAGGACGAAGGCGGCAACCCTGTTATAAAGGCCGTATACGGACGCGACGAACTATACACAGGACCTTCCTCGGAAAAGGGCCCGGACCTCGTATGTCTTTCTCATGACGGCTTCGACTTGAAGGGCAGCCTCCGTACGGACGCGGTCTTCGGCAGGAGCCATTTTACGGGCATGCATACCCGCCACGACGCCCACTCCATCCTGCCTGAAGGCGTCTTTTCAGAGGGGAGGCTCCATATAGAGTCGCTTGCGGGCATAATACTTAACAATATTACGGCCTGATTTTTCCGGTTTAAGCGCAGACCCGCGCCTTCGCGTTAAAATGCCAGCCGGGTCGCGCTCAAAAAAACCTCTTTATCAGTTTGATATTGCTGGTAAATTTCCTTGACAGCGCCCGCTTTTATGGTAAAATTTTTAATCCCGTTAATTAAACGGTCTTCGGAGTACAAATCCCGTAATTTTCACGGGATTATTTTTTAACTTTTTCTTATGAGGTAGTTACCATACAGGCGCGTAGCTCAGTGGGAGAGCGCTACCTTGACACGG
>BTQV01000023.1:0-13393 GCA_036986055.1 Thermodesulfobacteriota bacterium | reverse complement strand
GTTCCTCAAGTCGAGTACGAGCCCCTTGAGCCCACCCGCCTTAAGGGAAAGTTTTTTCAAGGCCTTTTCAATCTCGACTGAGGCGTTCTCCTGAAACTGGGAGAGCCTCACGTAACCTATGTCGTTTTCGAGCATCCTCGACTTCACGCTCTTTACCTTTATGATGTCTCTGGTTATGGTAAAGGACTTCGGTTTCTTAAAACCCTCCCTCATTATGGATATGGTAACGTCGGTGCCCCGGCGTCCCCTCATGAGGGCAACGGCGTCGTCGAGGGTCATGTCCCTCGTGGACTTATCGCCTATCTTGACTATCTTGTCGTTGGATATGATGCCGGCCCTGTAAGCCGGAGTGTCTTCTATGGGCGCTATAACGGTAAGGACGTTGTCTTTTATGGATATCTGAATTCCTATCCCTCCGAAGACCCCCCTTGTGTCTATCTTCATCTCCTTGTACTCGTCGGGGGTCAGAAAATTCGAATGGGGGTCGAGCTTGCGGAGCATACCCTTGATGGCGCTGTATATGAGCTCCTTGGGCTCTTTCTCTTCCGTATAACTCTCCTCGACGAGGCTCAAAACGTCTGAAAATATCTTGAGGCTCTCATAAGTCTCGTTCGACACCCGCACCACCCTCTTTGACATGGATATGGAGGCCGTGAAAAATATCGCGACGAGCATTACAAAAACCATCAAAAGCGCGGAACCCTTGAATCGCTTAAACATACCTTTGTTTCCTCCCTTTTATTATCAAATATTCCTTTATGCGCAAGTCAACCAACACTAAGCATAAAACGTAATCTATCTCGATGCAAACCATTTCATGGGGTCCTGGGGCACGCCCTTTTTGCGGATTTCGAAATAAAGGCCCGCCTCGGCGTAGGGACCGGAATCTCCGACGATGGCTATTTCCTCGCCTTTGGCTACCGCGGCGCCCCGGTCCTTCAAGATACTCTCAAGGTGAGCGAAGAGTGTATAAAAACCCCCGCCGTGGTCGATAATCATAATCTGACCATACCCCTTGAGCCAACCCGTGTATATTACCCTTCCCCTGTAGACACTCTTTACCGGTCTTCCAGCGGGAGTATCTATTATTATACCCTTGTTGAAGGTAATTGTCTTGAACTTTGGGTGCCTTACCTTGCCGAAATGGGACGTGACAGACCCCCTTACGGGCATCGCAAGCCTTCCCTTCATAGCGGCGAAACCGGTAAGCCTCGCGTCCCTCCCCCCTTTGAGGCCGTCAAGGAGCGCGGTAAGGTCTCTGGCCGCCTTCTCAAGCTCGCCTACCATCTTGAGCCTTCCGTCTTTTTCTTCCCTCACCGCGACGAGAAGGGCCACGCGGTCTCCTTTTAACGCCTCTTTTTCTCTCTTGCCCGACACGAGGCCGCGCCTGGCGGACTCGAGCCTTCCTTTAAGCCCGACGAGTGTTTTCTTCTCCGACTCGAGTTTCGAAAGGTTCTCCTCATATTTCCCGAGAAGGACGGAGTCGTATTCGGTTATGAGCGTCATATACTTGTGCCTCCTTCCAAGGTCAGTCGAGTCCTTCAACCCCGGGGAGAAGGCCATGTTGACGATCTCTCCGTTACGCATCTTGTACATGGCCCGGAGACGCATGGCGAGACGGGCCGACAATTTCTCCTTCTTCTTTTCAAGGGCCTTTATCTTCGCCTCAGCCGTCCTTATTTTCTTCCTTATCCTCGTGAGCGAAGCCTTGAGCCTTCTAAGCTCCCTCCTCTTTCTTACAATATTCTTGTTTATCCTGTTGATTTCGGATAGGACGGAAGTCTCTTTCCTCAGGATTTTTTTTATCCTCTCCTTCTCCTTCTTAATCCTGCTCTTAACGACGGAGAGTTTTTGTTTTTGTTTTCTTTCCTTTAGCCCGCCCGCTCGCGCCGGGCCCGCGGCGGACCAGAAACCGAGGCAAAAGACGAGGACAATAATAATGGGACGTATATTTAACTTCTTCATACTTTTAGAAACCTGCTGATGGATATGAGGCTCCCGGCCACACCCATGCATATGCCAGCAAAGACCACGACGGGGACAAGGACGGTTAGGGGCAAGGGCATATCCACAATAAAACTGAGATAGGCGGGCATCTTGTAAAGAAGGACCGTCCTGCCGATTACGAGCATCCCGATGGCCAACCCGCCTCCCACAACGCCCTGAATAACGCCCTCGATAAAGAAGGGCATCTTGATAAAAACGTCGGAAGCGCCAACGAGCCTTAAAATCTCTATCTCCTCTTTGCGCGCATAGACGGCGAGCCGTATTGTGTTCGTTATTATGAATATTGTCGCCGCCGCGAGGAAAAACCCAACAAAGAGCGCCGTTAGTTCAATGAACCTGAGTATGCCGTAGAGTTTTTGTATCCACTCCTGAGAGTACTGGACGTCATCGACCCAGTGGAGCCTCTTGAGTTTATTAACGACCTTGACGATGCCCTCGGGGCCCATGGACGACTCCCGGAGGCTCACCTCGAAGGAGGCGGGCAGGACCTTCTTGTCAATACCCTCGAGTATCCCCTCATGCCCCTTGAGCCCCTTTCTCAACTCCCTGAAGGCCGCGTCCTTTGACGTGAACTTTACGCCCTTGACCCCCTTTATCCTCAAGGCCCCGGCCTTGAGTTTGCCTATGTCGCCAGCGGCGGCGCTGTCCTTGAGGTAGACTATTATGTGAGTCCCCCCGCCCCAGCCCGAGACCATGGCGTTGACGTTTATAAAGACGAAGAGAAAGAGAGAAAAGATGGCGAGGGCAAAGCCGAGCGTAACCGCGGTAAGGAGAGTGGTGGCGAGATTTTCCTTTATGGTGCGGAACGCATCTTTAACAAAAAAAAGGAGGTTTGACATACCCCCCATCAGGAATCCATCCTCCCGGCCCGAAGATATAGCGTGTTCCTGCCGAACTTTTGTATAATTTCCTTGTCGTGGCTCGCTATCACCACGGTGGTGCCCTTGTTGTTTACGTCCCTGAAAAGCTCTATGGTATCCATGGAGAGCGTCGGGTCAAGGTTGCCCGTGGGCTCGTCGGCGAGTATTATGGCCGGCTCCTTTACAAGGGCCCTCGCAATGGCCACCCTCTGCTGCTCGCCCCCGGAGAGCATGAGCGGCTTGAAGTTAATCCTGTGCTGGAGTTTAAGGTAGCTCAGTATCCTCAAGACCCTCTTCTGTATCTCCCTCTGGTTCATCCCGATAATCTTAAGGGTCAAGGCGACGTTTTCAAAGACCGTCTTATTGGGAAGCAGCTTGAAATCCTGGAAGACAAAGCCTATCCTTCGCCTTAAAATGGGGATTTCCTTGCGGGGTATGCAGGAATAATTCCTTCCGTCGATTATGATTTGGCCCTCGGAAGGATTTTCAGAGCCGAACATAATCTTCAAGAGGGTGGTCTTGCCCGCGCCGCTCGGCCCGGTAATAAATAAAAACTCACCCTTGCCTACCTTCAGGGTTATATCCTTGAGGGCAAAGGAATCTCCTCCGTAATGCTTCGAGACGTGGAAAAGTTTTATCATTTAAAGAAAGGGGCCCTGGTTCCGGGACTGATGACCCTCCCCCGAGGCCTTGAAAACAAGTTTGGATTGGGCAAAAAAGCGTTGTTTTTAAATAATTCCGCCTAAATATTATCCCAGTTGAATTATTTTATGTCAAGGGCTAATAGGGAGGTGAACGCAGATGGAACGGCCCAGAAGACGGTTTAAAGAGGCGAAAGACTGATGAACAAATAAAAAAACCTGTCTTTGGCGTGGGGAAGGACTTTTGAGTTATAAACGACTTGACCCCGGGCTTTTATAATCCTCTTTTAATCATTTTTTATATATATTGCCCTCTCAGCCACAAAATCATAGTATAAGTCATGGACCGGCCTGAGGTGGGGTATAATATAATACGGTGGCAAGAGAGCCTCCCCGCCGCGCTAAATTCACGGGGAGTAACAGAGGAAGGCGAAGCCCTGTTAACTTTCAAACTACGGGACTGCAAAAGGAGGAGACCATGAAAAGATTTTTCGTATACACCGTGCTCTTCGTAACATCGATGGCCCTTACAGGCACAGCCCTGGCCGCCGACGGCGCGGCCATCTATAAGACCAAATGCGCAACCTGCCACGGCGCTAAAGGCCAGGGAGCCGCCCTGGGGCCGGCCTTAAAGGGCAATGAGTTTATCAAGTCGGGCAGCGACGGGGACATTACCGGGGTAATACTTAAAGGACGCACGGGCGATGAGAGAAGATACGAAAAATTTTCTTTCGGCATGCCCGCCCAACGCCTTGGTGATGACGATGCCCGCGAAGTGGTCAAGTACTTGAGGTCGCTCGCCTCCGAATAAACCCGGGTCTCATTAAATCAAGACCGCAGGCCCGGACAAACACGTCGCCGGCTCTGTCCGGAGGGGAAAAAAGAAGGGGGCTGTCCCTTCGGGACAGCCCCTTTAATCATGAATCTTGAAAAAAATGGCGGGGCCGACGGGACTCGAACCCGCGCCCTCTGGCTTGACAGGCCAGCGTTATAACCGACTTAACTACGGCCCCGCAGCAGGCTTTCGCCTGATAGTGGTGTCTCCGAAGAACGCTTCCACGGAAGGGTTCCCTGAAACATTCCCGGACTTAATAGTCGCATGGTGGGCGGAACAGGGCTCGAACCTGTGACATCAGCCTTGTAAGGGCTGCGCTCTTCCAACTGAGCTACCCGCCCGGCTTTTTATCAACCGGAACAATCTTAACATCAAAGTATGGCGTTCTTTACAAGACCACTCGCGCCTTGGCAAAATCAACCCGAAAAATCGAGCGCCGACCTCCCCAGCCGACCCGGCCCCATTTGAGGCTCAGCCCCCTCCGGCCGGCCACCCTTTGAGAATAGAAACCCCCGCCTTTTTCGACGGGGATTTTAATTAAGTAGCAGTTTTTATTTTGGTTGTCAAGGTAATAAGGGCGCCTGAGGCCGTTAGTGCCTGACAACCACGTCGTCGCCGACCCGGGGGCTTTCGGAACCGCCCTTTTCCTTGAACAGATTCTTCGAGCCCTTGAATATATCTTCTTTTTTCTCGACCTGCAGGGCCTGAACAAGTACCTCGTCCATATGCCCGACCAAAACGGTCTTCACCTTCTTAAGGATATTTGAGGGGACCTCCTTCAGGTCCTTTTCGTTCTCCATCGGTACAAGGACCTTTGGCAGGCCTCCCCTGTGAGCGGCAAGGAGTTTTTCCTTGAGCCCGCCTATTGGAAGGACCTTGCCCCGGAGAGTTATCTCGCCCGTCATGGCAACGTCTTTTCTCACGGGTATCCTTATGAGGGCCGACGCTATGGCCGTGGCCATGGTGATGCCCGCCGAAGGACCGTCCTTTGGTATGGCGCCCTCGGGCACGTGGATATGGATGTCAAGTTTCTGATAAAAGTCCTTTTCAAGGCCAAGTTCCGACGCCCGGCTCCTTATATATGTAAGAGCGGCCTGGGCCGACTCCTGCATTACGTCGCCGAGTTTTCCGGTTATTATGAGTTTACCCTTACCAGGGACTATGGCCACCTCTATGGCGAGGAGTTCGCCGCCGAACTCCGTCCAGGCAAGCCCCGTGGCAACTCCTATCTCGTCATGCTCCTCAATGGAGCCGTAACGGTACTGGGGAACGCCAAGGCATTTGACGAGTTTTCTCTTGCCCACCTTGACCTTGGTATCCCTGCCCTTGGCGAGTATCTCCTTTGCCGCCTTCCTGCAGATGGCCGCGAGCCTTCTTTCGAGGCTCCTTACTCCCGCTTCCTTGGTATACCTTCTGATGATTGTAAGTATGGCCGTCCTGCCGAGTTCAAGGTTCTCCTCGGTGAGCCCATGGAGCTTGAGCTGCTTTTTCATCAAGAACTTTTCGGCTATGTGAAGTTTCTCAAGTTCGGTATAACCGGGTATCCTCGTTATCTCCATCCTGTCGAGGAGCGGGTAGGGGATGCCCTGCATGGAATTCGCCGTGGTGATGAACATTATCTTCGAAAGGTCGTAGTCGCAGTCGAGGTAATGGTCGTTGAACGTATGGTTCTGCTCGGGGTCGAGGACCTCGAGGAGCGCGCTCGCAGGGTCCCCCCTGAAGTCATTGCTCATCTTGTCCACCTCGTCCAAGAGGAAGACGGGGTTGTTGGACGTGGCCTTCTTGAGCGACTGTATAATCTTTCCCGGCATGGACCCTATATAAGTCCTTCTGTGCCCGCGTATCTCGGCCTCGTCCTTTACTCCGCCGAGCGATAGCCGGACAAAGGGTCTTCCCGTCGCCCTGGCGATGGACTTCGCCAGCGATGTCTTTCCAACTCCGGGTGGACCGACGAGGCAGAGTATGGGCCCTTTCATCTCGTCTACAAGGCCCCTTACCGCCAGGTACTCAAGTATCCGTTCCTTTACCTTCTTAAGGCCGTAATGGTCCTCTTCAAGGACCCTTTCGGCCTCGTTTATATCCTTCTTCTCCTCGGCCGTCTCCCCCCATGGGAGGCTCAGCATCCAGTCTATATAATTCCTCGACACCGTGGCCTCGGCGGACATGGGGCTCATGAGCTTTAATTTCTTTATCTCGTCCTTGACCTTCTTCGATGCCTCTTTGGAGAGTTTCTTGCTCTTGAGCTTGTCTTCAAACTCCTTTATCTCGGACTTGATATCGTCCTTTTCCCCCAGTTCCTGCTGAATGGCCTTCATCTGCTCGCTGAGGTAGAACTCCTTCTGGGTCTTCTCCATCTGACGCTTGACGCGCTGGCGAATCTTCTGCTCCACCTGAAGAATCTCTATCTCGTTCTCCATTATGGTGTAGAGGCGCTCGAGCCTCTTGGTGGGGCTGGAGATATCAAGGAGCGACTGCTTCTCCTCTAACTTTACCGTCAGGTGGGAGGCTATCGTATCGGCGAGCCTGCCCGGGTCCTCAATGGAGGTCACACTCACTATCATCTCGGGAGGCGTCCTCTTGTTGAGTTTTACGTAAGTCTCGAAGGATTTTATGACAGACCTGGTAAGGGCCTCGGTCTCGATGCCCTCGTCTACAGCCTCGCCCATATCCTCGGTCTCGACGAGGAAGGTTTCCTCATCGCTCACGAAATCCTTTATCCGCGCCCTTCTCTTGCCCTCGACGAGCACCTTTACCGTGCCGTCGGGGAGCTTGAGGAGCTGGAGTATGGTCGCGAGGGTCCCGACGTTGTAGATGTCTTTCTTCGACGGGTTTTCTATCTTGGCCTTTTTCTGGGCCGCCAGAAGTATGGACTTGTCCTCTGTCATGGCGCGGTCAAGGGCCTTTATGGACTTGTCCCTGCCCACGAAGAGCGGCACCACCATATAAGGGAAGACGATTATATCCCTCAGTGGTATAAGCGGCACTATGAGTGGGTCTCTACTGAATTCGCTGTCTTTCATCTTGTCATTGGGGATAAGTAAACCCATATTTATATAATTCCTTTTCTTTAAACTTGATTAATCGCTCAGGCCGTCTCGGCGCTTTTGCCGTATACGGTAATCGGCTGGGCCTTGTCGAGTATCACATCCTCGTTTATTATGCACTCCTTTATATTGGACTGGGAGGGCAGTTCGTACATGGTGTCGAGCATGACGTTCTCGAGTATCGACCTTAAGCCCCTTGCGCCGGCCTTGCGCCTCATGGACTCCCTGGCCACGGCGCTCAATGCGCCGTCGGTGAATTTCAACTTCACGTTTTCCATCTCAAAGAGTTTCTGGTACTGCTTGATGATGGCGTTTCTCGGTTCCTGTAATATCCTTACAAGGTCCTTTTCGTCCAACTCATTGAGGGTGGCTATCACGGGCAGCCTCCCCATGAACTCCGGGATGAGCCCGTAATGGAGGAAGTCCTCGGGCTCCGCGTCGGAGACCATCTTCTGTATCTCCTCGGCTGTAAGGTGCTTCTTGTCGGAACGGAATCCCACGGTGCGCTTGCCTATCCTCTGGGCGATAATATCATCGAGGCCGTTGAAGGCCCCGCCGCAGATAAAGAGGATGTTGGAGGTGTCCACCTGCAGGAACTCCTGCTGAGGGTGTTTTCTCCCGCCCTTGGGGGGGACGTTTGCCACTGTCCCCTCTATTATCTTCAAAAGAGCCTGTTGAACCCCCTCGCCTGATACGTCCCTTGTAATGGAGGGGCTGTCGCTCTTTCTCGAAATCTTGTCTATTTCGTCTATATAGACGATGCCCTTCTTGCACCTCTCTATATCGTACTCCGCGTTCTGCAGGAGGCTCAGTATTATGTTCTCTACGTCCTCGCCCACATAACCGGCCTCTGTAAGCGTGGTGGCGTCGGCTATGGTAAAGGGGACGTTCAATATCTTGGCCAGCGTCTGCGCAAGCAACGTCTTGCCCGAGCCCGTCGGGCCCACGAGCAGGATGTTGCTCTTCTGGATCTCCACGTTGCCGAGAGAGACCTTTCCCTCTATCCTCTTATAGTGGTTGTGCACGGCGACGGAGAGGACTTTTTTCGCGCGCTCCTGCCCTATCACGTACTCATCGAGTATATTCTTTATTTCCTTGGGCTTGGGTATCTTCTGCTCGTGCCTTTTGAACTCCTCCTTCTCGTACTCCTCGGCGATGATGTCATTGCAGAGCTCTATGCACTCATCGCAGATATAGACCATGGGGCCGGCGACGAGTTTGCGCACCTCGTCCTGGCCCTTGTTGCAGAACGAACAGGTCAGATGCCCGTTTCCATGTTTCTGTACCGTCATATTTTACCTCCAGCCCTGTCAAGTACGTGCATAACCCCGGAAGGACCCGGGGCGCGGCTTAATAAAGACTGAGTTTCCTTATTGCTGAGTTCCCTTGCTATGGTTAAAGACTTCCTTATATCCTCTTAAAAATCACAGTATCAATTATACCATATTCACTGGCCTGTTGACCAGACAGATAAAAATCCCTCTCCGTATCCTCGTATATCTTTTCTCTGGACTGGCCCGTATGCTTTACTAAAATCTTGGTCAACTCTTCCCTTATCCTCAGTATCTCCCTGGCCTGTATGTCGATGTCGGTAGCCTGGCCCTGAGCGCCGCCAAGGGGCTGGTGTATGAGTATGCGGGCATTGGGCAGAGCGAACCTCTTGCCCTTTTCCCCTCCCGCCAGCAGGAGCGCCCCCATGGACGCGGCCTGGCCGATGCAGGTGGTGGAGACGGGGGGCTTCACATACTGCATGGTGTCGTATATGGCGAGCCCGGCGCTTACCACGCCGCCGGGAGAGTTTATATAAAGGTGTATATCCTTTTCCGGGTCCTCGGACTCGAGAAAGAGCATCTGGGCTATTACGAGGTTTGCGATATTGTCGTCAACGCTGCTTCCGAGAAAAATTATCCTGTCCTTCAGAAGCCTCGAGTATATGTCGTAGGCCCTTTCGCCGCGGCCCGTCTGTTCAACTACAATGGGAACAAGCATGTCTCCTCCATCTTTGTTTCCGCCGCCGATGCTTTCATATCAAAAGGCCAACCGGGGCAGGGTCACTCGGACGCCTTGAAAGTCTCTATAATGATGTCGAATACCTTTTCGTGCTTGAGGCCGTCTTTTATGACCTCGAGCGAGCCCTCTCTTACGACCCTCTGCATGAGGGACTCGAAGGGTATGTCTCTCGAAGCGGCCAGTTGCTTTACCGCGTCTTCTGTCTCTTCCCTCGTTACCTCGATATTCTCCTTCGAGGCGATAGAGTCGAGCACTACGTCTTCGAGGACCCTGCGCACGGCCAGGGGCCTGTATTTCTTCTTCAACGCCTCGGGGTTGAGTTTCTGGTCCTCAGGCGAGCCCATACCGGACCTCATATTATCAACAATATTTCCCAAAATCAACGTAAGATACCTCTCCACCATGACATCGGGCACGTCAAAGGGGTTGGCCTCTATGAGCTTGTCGAGTATCTTCGTCTTGAGCTCCTCCTTCTGATGGTTCTCCTTGGCCTTTCCAAGGTCCTCGATTATCCTTTCCTTGAGTTTCTCCAAAGAGTCGAACTCAAGGTTTTTCGCGAAGACGTCGTCAAGGGCGGGGAGCGTCTTTACCTTTACGGCCTTTACGGCTATGTGAAAGACGACGTCCTTGCCGGCGACCTTCTTGTTGTGGTAGTTTTCAGGGATGGTGATGGTCAGGTCTTTCTTGTCACCCTTAACGAGCCCCTCGACGGCCTCGGCGAAGCCCGGCATGGGCCCGCTCTCCCCGACCATGACAGGGTAGGCCTCGGCCTTAAGGTCCTTAAAGGTCTTGCCGTTTCTTTCCGCCTCGAAGTCAACCTCCACGAGGTCTCCCTTTTGGGCGGGCCTGTCCACTTCCATGAACTGGATGTTGGCCTCCTGGAGCCTCTTGAACGCCTCCTGAATATCCTCTTCAGTGACCTCCTGCTCACCTTGCTTTTCAAAGCCGAGTTCCTTGTAGCCGTCTATCTCTATGGTGGGTGTGACCTCGAAGGTGACGGTATAGGTAAAATCCCTGCCCTCTTCGAGCTTATTCAGGTCCACGTCCATATCGGGCTTTACAAGGGGGGCGAGCGCCGTCTCTTCGAGGGCGTCGGAATAGGAAATCTCCAGGAGTTTCGTCGCCACGTCGTGGGTTACCCCCTCGCCGAACCTGGCCTTGAGCACCCCCATAGGCACGTTGCCCTTTCTGAAACCTGAAATGGCCGCCGTGGACCTTAGCTTGCGGTAAGCGTCCTTAAACTCGCGCGTTACCACTTCCTCGGGAACCGTAATCTTCAAACGCTTTTTAACCGAACTCAGGTCCTCTCGCTCTACGCTTATCTTTTTCTCTGTCATCTTACCTTTCCTGAAATTAAAATTTTAATGTCTATGGTTGGACACCCGCCACCGGCGAGGACATCATCCTCTGTCGGAAGCCTTGACACCCCATTAAAGCGGGGCGGTTTATTAGTAGACCTCTCTGGTGCGAGAGGGGGGATTCGAACCCCCATGGTTGCCCACCGGATCCTAAATCCGGCGCGTCTGCCTGTTCCGCCACTCTCGCACGACAAATCAGTCCCGGTACTTATTTACCGTACAGAGACATCAGGACATTATATTTGTTCGGGCTCAGGTTTTCAACAAAAAAAAGGCCCTTGCAGTGAGGATATTATATTAAAAGAGTGACCTTTACAAGGCATTTTTTAAATTTACCCATGGGTTCAATAAGAGGTTCAAATGGGAGGTTCCATGTGGGTTCTACCGGCGCTATGCGGGGGTCCATGAAGTTCCGCGGGCGAGGTGGTTATTACCGCGCACCCGGAGCCGGCCCGTAGAGGTCGGCCGGGAAAGGAAATAAAAAAGGGGCGGGTCAAATGACCCGCCCCTTTGGTGCTTCGTCTTTAGCTTCCAATAAACGGCATTAGAAGTTTGAGATTATCTGCAGATACGCGAAGTCCATGTCTTCCGCAGCGGAACCGATATTGGTCGACTGGTCTAAGAAGTCGCCCGTGAAGAAGCGGGACCATCCGAGCTGAGCTGTGACCGAGCTGTTGTACTTGTATGTGGCCACGAGATCGATTTCGCTTCCCACCTGGTCCTCGGTGTTGGTGGAGCTGGCGGCGCGGAAACCACTGGTCGAGTTGTTCCACTGACCGGCGCTGTACCAGCCGTCCTTCTCCTCGTTGAGTTTGAAGTTCCAGTAGGCTACATAGAGTTTCAGCTGGGAGTTGACCTGCGCCGTCGCGTTAACATTCCATGACTTCATGTTCCTCCAACCCTGCTGGTCGGCGAAGCCGTAGTGACCGTGGTTCGTGGGGAAGAGGTTTGAGAAGGTATTGAGGTCCGTATCATTAGGGTCGTCGTCACCCGAAGCGAGGGCGTACTCGGCGCCTATCCTTATCTTCATGGGTGTGGGCAGTGTGTAGCCACCCTTTAAGGCCGCCGCCCAGGCGTTTATGTCGTAGTTGGCGGTCGTTGTGTCGATGGAACCGCTCTGGAAAGGCACTTCGAGGGTGTAGTCGATGGCCTTGTACTTACCCTTGATCCTCGCGCCGTAGGTCCAGAGAGTGGACGTCCCGTCGATGGAGCCGCCTAACGTGGTGTTGCCGAAGGCGCTGCCCTGACCGAAGGCGCCACTTGAGTTGCTGTCCCTTAAGAGGAGGGCGTATACGTCGATGGTGTTGTTGGCTACGGCCTTGATGGTGGCATAGATGCCGTAGAAGTCCTGGTCGTCATCGCCGCCGGCGCCGCCGTTAACAGCCGCCGAGGAAGTTTCTTTTATCTTTGAAGCAAAGAGGTCGATATCGACAGCGTCCGAGCCGTATGTCAGCTTGGCGGCGTCGAAACTACGGCCGTTGTTGTTCCATCCGAACGCGCCTATGAGCCTCTCGTCGCCGTATACCAACGCCTGGCGCCCGACCTTTAAGGAGAGGGGCTGGCCGAAGAGGTTGTCGACTTTAAGGTAGGACTCGTAGAGGTCCAGGGTGTTCTCATTCGTGGTCATGTCTGTAAGACGGGGGCCGCCGTTGCTGTTCATAGTCTGGCCCCAGGCTCTTGAATCCTGAAGGGTAATCTTTACCGAGGTGTCGTTCGTTATCTCCGCGTTTGTCGTAAGCCTTACCCTCTGGAGAACAACGGACTGGGAGCCGCCGTCGACAAACGACGGGTTGCCCCTGTACTCGCCCCTAACCCTGTACTGGCCGCTGAACGTAAAGTTCGTCGCAGTGGCCGGCATGGCCCACACGGCGGTTATGGCTGCTGCGAAAACTGATAAAAGTAATCTCTTCATCCTTTCTTCCTCCTTGGTTTTTGATATTAATTATTTCGCTGACAACGTTGTCATTTTTATTTTTATTCGACGAAAAAAAACACAGTGCCGGCGGATCAGGCACTGAGTGCTGAACGACCTCCTACGAGCTGTTTATCTTAAAGGTAAGGTCCATGTTGGTTGTATCTATGCCTGTCTTTTTTAAAAACCTGTTACGTCAAGACAGGCCGCATCTTCCACCGCCTCCGCCAAAGGAGGACTCGTCTTCAACTGCCCGGGTGTAATGGTCTAATTCCGCACATAGAAACCCGGTTCAACTGCCCGGGCGCTGCAACATAATTCCGCACAGTGATACGCTGTCAGGTGGCACTTCCTGCTTAAAGTTGTCTTTTTATACACAACATTACCAAGGCTGTCAAGTGTTTTAATAACATTTTTCAAAAAAAACCGAGGGACTTGATTGTGAAAAATCACAGACTTCAGTACAAAGACCACGACAAAAAATCCTGCCGTCATCTTTCGTATAATTTTTTCAAAAATTCGCTTCGAATTTTTAACCAAGGCAAGGTCAGAGCCTTGAAAACCTAATCCGGGCCATAGTCATACGACGCCGGCCTTTAAAAGGTCGTGGAGGTGCACCACCCCTTTTACCTCTCCCGAGCCGTCCTCCACGAAAAGCGCGGTTATGGAATGGTCTTCCATGGTCTTAAGCGCCGCCTCGGCGAGCGAACCAAGGGGTATTAATTT
>BTQV01000022.1:0-13538 GCA_036986055.1 Thermodesulfobacteriota bacterium | reverse complement strand
GAGGGGGTTACAGAAGAACCTGCTCCCTCTGAGGAGTTAGAGACTCCCGAGGAAGAGCCTTCCGCCGAGCTTGGTGTGGAAGATTTCATTGAAGAGCCCGTTTCCCCTGAAGAACCTGAGGCCACAGAAGAGGCACTTTCTACCGAGTCCGTTGAGGAAGGATTTACTGAGGAGACTGTTTCCGTGGAGGAGACTGAGACCCCTGGGGAGAAACTTCTCTCCGAGCCTGTTGATGAGGGGATTACTGAAGAACCCGTTTCCACTGATGAGTTAGAGTCCCCTGAGGAAGAACCTCAGCCCGAGTTTGTTGAGGATGGTGTCACCGAAGAAACTGCTCCCACTGAGGAGTTAGAATCCCCTGAGGAGGAACTTCCCTCCGAGTCCGTTGAAGAAGGTTTTAGCGAAGAGGCTGTTTCCGTGGAGGAGACAGAAACACCTGGGGAGGAACTTCCTTCCGAGTCCGATGAAGACGTTGCGGAACCTGAAGTAGCTGAGACGCCTGAGGTTGAGACCCCTGAGGTGGAAGATGGGGCTGATGCGCCCCCTGAAGTGATTGAGAAGGCTGAGGAGAGGGAGGGGGGGCTCGATATCGCCGATATCTTCACGGAGCCCGAACTGGAAGAGGCCATACAGAACCTGGCAAGGTCTTCGTCGGCTGGGCGTGCCTTTGAGACTTACGAGGAGTTCAAGTCGGACCTGGGCAAACAGTTGAGCAGGGAAGACGCGGAAACCCACTTCAGTCTCGGCGTTGAATACATGGAGATGGAACTGTACAAGGAGGCCCTTCGCGAGTTCAAGGTGGCTCTCAAGGCGCCGGAACTTGAATTTGGCTGTTACAACAGGCTTGCCCGCTGCTCAATGGCCGAGGCTGATTATGATGAGGCGATAATATATTATCTCAAGGCCTTGAAGATCTTCGAAGGGCCGGAAGGTGAGAGGATTGAGCTCCTCTACGACCTGGCGAAAGCCTACGAGTCTGCGGGCCAGACCGTGGAGGCGGGCATGCTTTTGCGTTCCATCGAGGAATCCGAGCCAGGCTTCAGGGACGTGGGCGAAAAAATAAGAGCCCTCTCCCGTAAAAGGTCCGCCATACCATTTGATGATTCCATGATAGAGGTGGAACTTCTGTGAACCGTGGAGAGGAAAAAGGGAGCGCAGGAAAAAAGGGCCGGAAAGAGAGGGCCCTTTTTTTTGTGGACTTGGACAGGTTGAAACAAGACCATTTTATAGGGGCCGTATATGGATGCGCCTTGAAGGCTGTAAGCAACACATCCCCCACGCCTCTTTTTCTCGTAGGCGGCGTGGTAAGGGATCTCTTGCTCGGTAAGCCTATTCCCTTTGACTACGACTTCGTCTGCGCGGGCGGGGCTGAGAGCCTTGCCCGCTCGGTGGCCATCGTCCTTGGCGGGACCGCCTTCCTCCTCGACAAAAAAGAAGGCCTTTACAGGGTGGCTGTCAAGGGCGACTATCCGCGTACAATCGATATAGCCCCCCTTAAATATAAGGACATTTCAACGGACCTGAAGGCCCGCGACTTTACCGTTAACGCCATGGCCGTGGACCTCGCCGCCCTCTACGAGGGCGCGGAGGATTGCTTGCTTGACCCTACGGGCGGCATGGACGATTGTTTTAAGAAAAGGCTCCGTCATACTGGTCCCCGAGTCTTTGACGAGGACCCCTTGAGGTGCATGAGGGGCGTAAGGATAGCCGCGCGGTGCGGCCTTGAGATCCAGTCCGGGACCCGGACCCTCATAAAAGAAAAATCCGCGTTGCTCTCAGAAAAAAAAACGTCGCCTGAGAGGATAAGGGACGAACTCTTTCTTATCTTTTCTGGACCAGGCACGGCCGGGGCGCTTAAGGAACTTTTTGAGGTTAATATAATTAAGGCCGTCATACCGGAGTTTAAGGGCTGGTCTGACGTAAACGGTTACGACCTCCTTGGCCATACCCTTAAGACCGTTACGGAGGCCGAGAGGCTCCTCGAATACATAGAGGAAGAGAGCCCGGACGGGTTTCCCCCGGGCGTTAAAATTCATTTCAGGGAGAGCGCCGGTATAACGGGCAACGCCACTGTCTTGAAGCTCGCCGCCTTCCTCCATGACGCCGGAAAACCCCTTACAATGGCCCATGTTGACGGACGCCTGAGGTTCATCGGCCACGAGGCGAGGGGCGCCGAACTTGTATCCGGGATATTAAAGAGGCTCAAGACAAGCCGGAAGGTCAGGTCAAGGGTTACGGGCCTCGTAAGGAACCACCACAGGGTCTTTAACATGGCCGCGCTTGACCGGCCGACGCACAGGGCCTTCGCCCATTTCTTCAGGGCCGCTGGTGGGGCGGACGGAGAGGACGGTATCGACCTCGTCATGCTCGCCCTTGCCGACGCCAGGGCGACGAGGGGGTGCGAGGACAGGCATCTCTTTGCTCTGACCCGCAAGATGGTCGCCTTCTACTTCGACGAATTTCTAAAGAAGAGGCCCAGACCTCTTCTCAACGGACGTGAGATAATGGAGACCTTCGGTCTCGAAGAGGGGAGGCTCGTTGGCCAAGTGATGGAAAAGATCTCAGAGGGGGTGGAGACCGGGGCCGTGAGGAACAGGGACGAGGCCGTGGAATATATAAAAGACTGGCTCTCCAAAGGAAACCCTTGACACTTCCCGCAAAAAACTATTTTATATAAAATTGAGATTTTTCATGCGAAAGATTTGCCGGTTTTTTATTTCAAGATATGAAAGGAGCAGATGATGAGTGAGACCAAAGACTTGAAGGCGACTATAGAGACAAAGTTCGGGGAGATAGAGTTGAAATTCTTTCCTGATACCGCGCCGGGGCATGTGGAAAACTTCATAAACCTCGCGAAGAAGGGTTTTTACGACGGCACCATATTCCACAGGGTGATACCGGGGTTCATGATCCAGGGCGGCGACCCCAACACAAAGGGGACTGATGAGGGTACATACGGCACGGGCGGGCCCGGCTACACCATAAAGGCCGAGTTCAACGAAATACCCCATAAGCGCGGCGTCCTCTCCATGGCGAGGTCCCAGGCCCCGGACAGCGCAGGGTCACAGTTCTTCATAATCGTAAAGGATTCGCAGTTCCTCGACAGGCAGTACACCGTATTCGGTGAAGTCGTAAGCGGAATGGATGCCGTAGACGCGATAGTTGACCTTCCCCGTAACTCAAGGGACCTGCCAGATGAGCGGGTGGAGATGAAGGTGAGGGTCGTGGAGTAGGCCCTTTATGCCCTGCTTCGCGCCGAAGATGACTCTAAGCCACGCGGATGTTGTTTATGACCTCGTTTACGCCCCAGATATACCAGGCGTCTTCTTCCACGGCCTTCTTCCCGGCCTCGCTCCTTACAGTGCCTTCAAGGATTACGGTCCAGTCCCTGACCCCGGGCCTCACCGAGGACGCGTCAACGAGGCGGTCTTTTTCGAGGGTAATCTTCAGGGCGTCGAGCACCTCGTCGCCTGAATCCTCCTCTGGGGGGTCCACCTCCAGGCTGTTTATGACGTCCACCGAGCCCGGAACCCACCAGGCGAGAACCCCGGCAAGGCGCTTGTGGCTGAGCGACGGGACCTTTCCTTCTATGTCGACTACACCGTCGGAGACCTCCACGGATAAGTCCAGACCCGAAAGCGTCGGCTCCTCTGTGAAAGCGTCCCGGATATGGTCCCTTATCTCTTTATCGGTCATTGGAGAGCCGGGCCTTACCCTGAGCCTGTCAACAACGCCCGATGTGGATTCCATTGTCATGGCCGCAAGGAGAGCCCTTTTCTTCTCCGCGATCCCTTCCACAACCCCTTCCATGACTATGGCGTCGCCCTCCATCTTTAGAGTCACGGGGTTTTTAACGGGGTCCATGTGGAGTTGGCCTGTAAGGGCCGCCCGGAGTGCCTTTATGATATCTTCCTTGTCACCGCTCATAACGTGGGATTGTCGCGCCTTTTTTAGAGTTTTTAATTCTTTGCGTCTTCAGGTTTTTTGATGTTAAGATGAGGCGGGTTTGCTTCTGAGAGTATATCAGAGGGGCCTTTGTTCCACAAGTTTTTTTGTTGAAGCGGAGGCGCCTTTTTCATGGATTTAAAAAGAATTTTACCCTTGAAAAAAAAATCCCGCTGTGCTAATTTTTATAATTAAGTCCCTTGACCGCCTTAACCGTGTGATGAAGTGGACGATAATGAAGTGGGCAGACGCCCACTTTTTGTTTATGAGATTCTTTTAAGCCGGCTGGCTGCGGTGCCGCGCGGTTCAAGGGTGGTTCGCCCCGGCGCACCTTTTTTCAAATCGTCTCCCGGACGCCTTTGGTACAGTGAAAGCAGAGACCCTCGTCGAGAAGGTTGAAAAAATAGCCGAACCCGTTGTGGAAGGCGCCGGTCTTGAACTCGTCGACGTTACATACGGGGCCGGGCAGGGCAGGTCGGTCCTGCGTGTCTACATAGACAGGCCCGGCGGCGTGACCATAGACGACTGCGTGGCTGTGAGCAGGGAGCTAAGCGCCCTGCTTGACGTGGAGGACTTCATTCCCGGGGGTTATTGCCTCGAGGTCTCTTCCCCGGGCCTTGACAGGGCCCTCAAAAAGGAAAAGGACTTTTTGAGGTTTATCGGGAGCAAGGTCAGGATAAGGACGAGAAAGCCCGTTGATGGGAGAAAAAATTTCAAGGCCATGCTCGAGGGCTTTGAGAACGGAGAGGCCCTTTTAGTCGATTCAACGGGGCAGAGGTGGTCAATAGGCCTTGATAACATTGAGAAGGCCAACCTCATGGAGGAGTTCTGAGCGCCCTTTCCAGGGACGTTGGGTTTTTGAAATTAAAATATTCGGAGGTTTTTGAGAAGCATGTCGATTAATTTGACGCATCTGATAGACCAGGTGGGAAGGGACAAGGGGATAGACAAGGATGTCCTCATCGACGCCCTTGAGACCGCCATGCTCAAGGCGGCGGAAAAGAGGTTCGGCGCGAACAAGGAGATAGAGGCCCATTACCAGGAAGAATCCGGGGAGATAGAGCTCTTTCTCTTTAAGACGGTCGTGGAAGAGGTCACCGACCCCGACCTTGAGATTTCCCTTGAAGATGCGAAAAAACTCGACCCCGAGGCCGTTGTCGAAGACGTCCTGGGAGTAAAACTCGATTCCAGCGAGTTCGGGCGCATAGACGCCCAGACGGCCAAGCAGATTATCATACAGAAGGTGAGGGAGGCCGAAAGGAACGTCATCTTCAAGGAGTACACTTCAAAGGTGGGTGAGATAGTCACCGGCATCGTGCACAGGTTTGAAAAGGGCGACATGATGGTCGACCTCGGCAAGACAGAGGCCGTGCTTCCAAGGAAGGAGCAGGTGAGGCGCGAGGGCTACAGGCAGGGCGACAGGGTGCGCGGTGTTATAATAGACGTTACAAACGAGACAAAAGGCCCGCAGGTAATGCTGTCGAGGACGCACCCGGGCTTTATTATAAAACTTTTCCAGATGGAAGTGCCCGAGATATACGAGGGCATAGTCGAGATAAAGGGCGCGGCCAGGGAGCCCGGAGAGCGAGCAAAGATTGCGGTCCTCTCGCATAATTCGGATGTTGACCCCGTGGGGGCCTGCGTCGGCGTGAAGGGCTCGAGGGTCCAGGCCGTGGTCCAGGAATTGAAGGGCGAGAAGATAGACATCATCCACTGGTCAGAGGATCCTGCCATGTTTGTCAAAAACACCCTCTCTCCCGCCGAGATTTCCAGGGTCATAGTCGATGAGGAAGAACACTCCATGGAGGTTATCGTCCCCGACGACCAGCTCTCGCTGGCCATAGGAAAGAGGGGGCTTAACGTAAGGCTCGCCGCGAAACTTACGGGGTGGAAGATAGATATTAATACTGAATCCGATGTGACCACCGAGACGACTGAGGCTATAACCCCCGATGAGGCGTTGAAAAAAGAGGTGGCCGCCGCCGCGGCCGCAGAAGCCGCAGAGGCTAGCGCGGCAGCCGAGGCCAGCGAAGCCGCAGAAGCCAGCGCGGCCAGCGAGGCCAGCGAGGCCAGCGAGGCCAGTGAAGCCGCCGAGGCCAGCGAAGCAAGCGGGGCAGGCGAAGCTGGAGATGAGGTGGAAGAGGCCGGCACCGAAACGGCCCCTGAAGAAGAAGAGCCCGGAGCAGAAGATGCTGAAGTAGAAGCGGCCGGGGAAGAGGAAGCAAAAGAGGCCGGGGAGGAAGAAGGGGAAGAGCAAGAGGAAGAAGGGTCCAAAGACGGCTCAGGCACTGAGAAGGATTGACGGTGTCGAAGCCCCGGGCGTTGAAGAGACGGCCCTTTTTTAGTTGCCTTTTGGAGAAGGTTTGCCGGTTTCGTGATGGTTGAGAGGACCTGTATAGCCTGTAGGGCGGTTTTTGACAAGAAAGCCCTTGTAAGGCTTGTTATAATAGAAGGCCGCCTTGTACCGGATTTCAAGGGGGTCTTAAGCGGCAGGGGCGCTTACATATGTCCCAAGAGGTCCTGCGTCGAGAGGGCCTTTAAAAGGAAGGGGGCCTTTCACGGGGCCTTCAGGCGGGCTGTTGAATTACCGCAGATGGAAGAACTGTGGCGGAGCATGGAAGATGGCGTCAGGCGGAGCCCTGTGTGAGTATGTGGCTCCCGCAGGTATAAATGAAGGGTTCAGGATAAAATTTAATCGGAATTCCAGGATATGACGACTGACAAGGAAAAAGAGACCGTAGAGGTTAAGGCCGAAGAGGTCAAGATAGATGAGAAGAGGATCAAACCCTCTGTCATAAGAAGGAGGAGGTCCGCCAAGGTCAAGGAGGAGGAAGCGGCTCCTGAAAAGACCTCCACGCAGGCCGGGGCCGAAGCCGTTGAGAAGGCGGAAGAGAAGCCTCCGAAGAAGGCCGCCGTAAAAAAGACGACGGCGAAAAAGGAGGCCAAAAAGGCCGAGGCCGAGGCCGGGAAGAAACCCGCCGCAGCGGAAAAAGAGGCGGGAAAGAAGAAAGCCCCTGTCGAAGAAGCCGCGTCCGTTAAACCGGCCGCCGCTGAAACGGCAAAGACCGAGGCCGAGAAAAAACCTCCTCACAAGAAAGAAGTAAAGGTATTCCAAAAAGAAGAGCAAAAGAAGGAGGTGAAGAAGTTTTTTACCTCCACGAGGCCTCAGCGCAAGGGAAGGCGTTTCAGGGAGCGTCAGTCGCGCCAGAGAAAGGTCCAGGTCCCGCAGAACAGGCAGCTTAAAAAGACAGAGATAACCGTGCCCAAGGCGGCCAAGAGGGTCTTGAGGATCGCCGAGGCCATAAGCGTTGCCGAACTTTCCCAGAAGCTCGGCGTAAAGGCCGGCGAGTTGATAAAGAAACTCATGGGTCTGGGCATCATGGTGACGGTCAACCAGTTTATCGATATAGACGCGGCCACCCTCATCGCCAAGGAGTATGACTACGATGTGGAGAACGTCTCTTTCCAGGAAGAGACCTTTTTCAACGCCCCTGCACCGGAGACCGGCACCGTGAAGAAAGCGCCGAGGGCCCCCGTCGTGACGGTAATGGGGCATGTGGACCACGGCAAGACCTCGCTGCTGGACGCTATCAGGAAGACCAATGTTGCGAGCGGAGAGGCCGGAGGCATTACCCAGCACATAGGCGCTTACCACGTACATCTTGATAAGGGAGACGTTACCTTTCTCGACACGCCCGGCCATGAGGCCTTTACCTCCATGAGGGCGAGGGGCGCGGAGGTAACGGACATCGTGGTGCTCGTAGTAGCCGCCGATGACGGCGTCATGCCTCAGACAGTGGAGGCGATAAACCACGCGAAGGCCGCGGGCGTGCCCATAATCGTGGCAATCAACAAGATCGACCTGCCCCAGGCCGAACCCGACCGTGTGAAGAACGAACTTTCCCAGCGGGGCCTCGTCCCCGAAGACTGGGGTGGCGACACCATATTCATGGAGGTGTCGGCGAAGAAGGGGTTGAATATAAAGGAACTCCTGGAGATGATAATACTCCAGGCCGAGATACTCGAATTAAAGGCCGACCCTGAAGGGCCGGCGAGCGGCGTAATCGTGGAGGCCGAGCTCGATAAGGGCCGCGGTCCAGTTGCCACGGTCCTTATCAAGAACGGCAAACTCAAGGTTGGCGACGCCTTTGTTACGGGGATCCATTACGGAAGGGTCAGGGCCATGATAAGCGACTGGGGAAAAAGGATCAAGGAGGCCGGCCCGTCCATGCCCATAGAGATTTTGGGGATCTCCGGCGTGCCTCAGGCCGGGGATACCTTCATGGCGGTAAAAGACGAGGTCGTTGCCAGACAGATTGCCTCCATAAGGGAGAAGAAGGCACAGGAGAAGGGCCGCATGAAGACGGCGAGGGTAAGCCTCGAAGACCTCTATGACCAGATAAGCAAGGGGGATGTGGAGGAACTGGGCGTCATTATAAAGGCTGATGTTAACGGCTCCATAGAGGCCGTAAAGGACTCCCTTGAAAAACTCTCCACCGAGGCAGTGAAGATAAATGTCCTGCACAGCGCCCCCGGCGGCATAAACGAGGGTGACGTCATGCTCGCCTCGGCGTCAAACGCCATTATCATCGGTTTCAACGTGAGGGCGGATGCCAAGGCGCAGGCCCTTGCCGACAGGGAAAAGGTGGACCTGCGCCTCTACAACGTCATATACAACCTCGTAGATGACATAAAGAGCGCCATGGAAGGGCTTTTGAAGCCCATTATAAGGGAAGAGGTCATAGGACGCGCCGAGGTGCGCGAGGTCTTCCGCGTGAGCAAGATAGGGAACGTCGCCGGCTGCTACATTACCTCCGGAAAGGTCATAAGGGGCTCAAGGGCCCGCCTTATAAGGGACAACGTCGTCATATACGACGGAAAGCTCTCTACCCTCAAAAGGTTCAAGGAGGACGCCAAAGAGGTCCAGACCGGCTATGAATGCGGCATGACCATCGACGGCTATAATGACGTAAAAGTCGGGGATGTAATAGAGGCTTATGTTGAGAAGGAGGAGGCGGCAACACTTTAGGCGCGGGTCATGACCCCGGGGGTTCTCCTCCGTGTACTTGAACGCTCTCCGGCGACGGGTCCGCATTGAATTAAAATTTAGCTGAGATGGTTATAGTCGTCTGCCGCATAACGCTTGCGCTCCATGGGAACAGGTCCCTCAAGGGGAAGAGGCAGATTGTAAAGAGCCTGGTCAACAAGGTGCGTAACCGTTTCAATGTTTCAGTGGCCGAGGTCGGAGACAACGACCTCTGGCAGAGGGCTGTTATAGGTGTGTCCGCCGTGGGCAATGACAGGTCCTTTCTGAACTCGAAGATGGACAAGGTTATTAACCTCATAGAGGGCCTTAATACGGCTGAAATAGTATCGCGGGACATGGAGATAATGAACTTCTAATGCCCCGTGCAGTGAAAATATTATCATGAATTACGGTTACAAGCGTGCGGACAGGGTGGGGGACCTCGTGAAAGAGGAGATAGCCTCCATGATACTGCGTGGTGAGATAAAGGACCCGAGGGTCGGCTTCGTTACGATTACCATGGTGAAGATGAGCGCCGACCTTAAAGAGGCGAAGGTCTACTTCAGTCTCATAGGCTCAGAAGAAGACAAAAGACATTCCCTTGAAGGCCTCAAGAGCGCGGGCGGTTACATGAGGCGAAACCTCGCCAGGAGATTAAACCTCAAGCATATACCCACGTTGAGTTTTTTCTTCGACGAGACACTTGAATACTCGGAGCATATAGAAGAGGTGCTTGAGGAGATAAAAAGAGGAGAGGGGCATTAGGCTGGCGCCCGTACGCGGGGGCGCTTACTCCGGAGAGGTTTTTATTTATGGACAAAAGGTTTGACAGTGTCGTTGAGAAGATAAAGGCAGGCAAGAGGTTCATGGTCGTCTCCCACGTAAACCCCGAGGGCGACGCCATAGGGTCGCTTCTCGGTCTTACGCTTACCCTGCGTAATATGGGAAAGGAGGCCATCCCTTACCTCGAAGACCCGGTGCCGGAGATATACAAGTTCCTTCCAGGCGCCGATGACATCGTCCACGACTTGAAGGGCAAGGGCCCCTTTGACTGCATATTCGCCGTTGACTGCGGCAAGTTAGACAGGCTCGGCCGGGGTGTCGCCTCCATGGGCAACCCCGAGTGCCTCATAAATATCGACCACCATACGACAAACGACCGCTTCGGTGAAATCAATATAATCGACGCCAAGGCAAGCGCCACCGGGGAGATGATATATGATTTCTGCAAGGCCGCGGGCGTGGAGATAACCCCTGAAGTGGCCATCAACCTTTACGTGGCCATCCATACGGATACCGGCTCATTCAGGTATTCCTCAACGACTCCAGAGTCCCTCATAAAGGCCGGCGAACTCCTGAGGCTCGGCGCCGACCCCTGGGAGGTGGCCATGCGGGTCTATGAGAATTACCCGCCCCAGAAGTTCAAATTGCTGAGCAAGGTCTTGGCAACACTCGATATCATACATCCGGAAGGCGCCGGCCCGGAGAGCGGCATAGCTACCCTCGTCGTGAAACTCGACATGTTCAAGTCCACGGAGGCGGACGAGGACCTCTCCGACGGTTTCGTTAATTACGCGAGGGGGATAGCCGGGGTTGAGGTGGGCGCGCTCTTCAGGGAATGCTGTCCCGGCAAATACAAGGTGAGTTTGAGGAGCAAGAAGATAGTTGACGTTAGCAAGGTCGCCAATGCCTTCGGGGGGGGCGGACACGCCCACGCCGCCGGGCTTACGCTCAAGGGAAGCCTTGAGGAGATAAGGGCAAAGGTCATAGGCGAGATTGAAAAAGAGATCCGGGAGGCCCAAAAGCGGTGAACGGCGTTATAGTTGTCGATAAGCCCGGGGGATGGACGTCCCATGACGTGGTGGCCAGGGTCAAGAGGTCTTTGAAGGCCCACAAGGTGGGCCATCTCGGAACCCTCGACCCCGTGGCTACGGGGGTGCTTCCTCTTGTGATAAACGGCGCGACCAAGTTCGCCAGATGGCTTGAGTGCGGGAAAAAGGTCTATGACGCGGACCTTACCCTTGGCGTAGAGACCGACACATATGATTCTGAAGGCCGGGTAACGGGCACCTCTGATACGTCCGGCGTAAAGGATGCGGATATCATAGAGGCCTTCGGCGGTTTCAAGGGCAGGATAAAGCAGGTCCCGCCCATGTACTCCTCGGTGAAACTCTCAGGCGTGCCTCTTTATAAGCTTGCGAGAAAGGGCGTTACAGTAGACAGGCCCGCCAAGGAAGTGGAGATATTTTCCATCACTGTAAAAGGGATTAGAATGCCTCAAGTGAGTTTTTCGACGGTGTGTTCGAGGGGCACCTACATAAGGTCGCTGGCCATGGATATCGGCGCCGTCCTCGGCTGTGGAGCACATTTAAGCCGCCTCAGGCGCACTCAAAGCGGGACTTTTTCCATAGAAGAGGCCGTAAGCCCAGTAGAAACGGCCGAGAGGCTCAGGGAAAGTTTGATACCCCTCGACGCCGCGCTTAAGCGGGCCTCCGGTGAGTTCAAGGCAATTACCCTTGACGATGAAACAGCGGCAAGGCTGAAATACGCCAAACGCCTGAGTCTGGAGAATGGAGATTTTTCCACTTTAACTTCCGGAAAACAGATGGTAACCTTTATTCACAGGTCCTCGGTCATAGCCGTGGGAGAGTCCATTGATATTGATAAAGGGGTTTTTGATATAAAAAGGGTGTTTGTTGATGTTAATGAGGCCGCTGGCAGCAGACACGCCTCTTGAAGGTTGTGACGGGCGGGCTGTTAATAAAAAGGGTGTTTGTTGATGCTAACGGAGGCGAGGACAGCGGGCACGCTTCTTGACATGGCCACCGGCGGGTTTTATAGTAATTAATTAATAACATAAAAAGATTTTTGCAGAGAGAGAGGAGGTGAGTTCATGCTGGAAACGGCTAAAAAGCAAAAGATAGTCCAGGACTACCGTGTCCATGAGAGTGATACCGGTTCCCCGGAGGTGCAGGTAGCTCTTCTCAGCGAGAGGATCAAGGGGCTTACCGAGCACTTCAAGGCCCATAAAGGGGACCATCATTCAAGGAGGGGGCTCCTCAAGATGGTTGGCAGGAGGAGGAGGCTTCTTGAGTATGTAAAGAAGAAGGATATGGGTCGTTATAAGGGTCTCATCGAGAGGCTGGGCCTGAGGAAATAGCGCGTTGCCGCGGCCTTTTTGAATAAGGTCCCGGCGGCGCGTCTTTTACCGGCTGACGGCATAGGGCTGTTGGTCTGCGTGCAATTGTATTTTTTCGAGTGTTAAAAACATATATCAGGAGAATCAAAAGCGGATGATAAAGCGATACGAGACGGATTTGGCTGGACGGAAGTTAACGGTTGAGATAGGCGAGATGGCCAGGCAGGCTAACGGTTCCTGTACGCTCAGGTACGGTGATACGGTTGTGCTTGTTACGGCGTGCCGGGCAAAGTCGCCCTCCGAGGGGCTTGATTTCCTGCCCCTGACGGTAAATTACCTTGAGATGACCTATGCCGCCGGTAAGATACCCGGCGGTTTTTTTAAGCGTGAAGGCAGGCCCAGCGAGAAAGAGGTCCTCACCTCACGCCTTATAGACAGGCCCTTGAGGCCCCTCTTCCCCGATGGTTATCGCTATGAGACCCAGGTCATAGCCACGGTACTCTCCGCCGACCCGGATAACGACCCGGACCTTGTCGCCTTGATAGGCGCCTCCATAGCGCTGGGCATCTCGGACATACCCTTTACAGTGCCCATAGCGGCCGTGAGGGTGGGCTCCGTTGACGGCGCCCTTGTCTGTAACCCGAAGGTGGATGAGCTCAAAGCCGGCGATATAGACCTTGTCGTTGCGGGCAGGGAAGACTCCATAATAATGGTGGAAGGCGGCGCCAAGTCAGCCTCCGAGGAATTCGCCGTAGAGGCGTTGAGGCACGGCCTGGAGAATATTCAGGGCGTGATTGAACTCCAGAAGAAGATAGTCGAGGAGATTAATCCGGTAAAGCTGGTGGTGGAGCCTCCCGAGGTGGATGAGGAACTTGTCGGGAAGGTGACGGCGTCGGCGGAAGAGGGGCTTAAGAAGTGCCTCGTCATCCCCGACAAAATAGAGCGTTACGCCGCCATAAGCGACTTGAAGAAAGAGGTTGTCGAGGGGCTCGTCTCCGAGTACGAGGGGCGTGAAAAAGAGATAGGCCGTATCTTTGGCGACCTCAAGTTCAATCTCATGCGCTCAATGATCGTCGACGAAGGCGTGAGGGTGGACGGCAGGGGACCCAAGGATATAAGGGACATAAGGTGCGAAGTCGGTTTCCTTCCAAGGACCCACGGCTCCGCCCTCTTTACAAGGGGTGAGACACAGGCGCTGGTAAACACCACGCTCGGCACCTCCGAGGACGAGCAGAAGATGGACCTGCTTAGCGGTTGGGAGTATAAGAACTTCATGCTCCATTACAATTTTCCGCCTTTTTGCGTGGGCGAGGTCAAATTCCTGAGGTCTCCGGGCAGGCGTGAGATAGGCCACGGGGCGCTCGCCGAACGCGCTATTAAAAAGGTCCTGCCTGAGAAAGACGATTTCCCCTATACCATGAGGGTCGT
>BTQV01000021.1:0-13555 GCA_036986055.1 Thermodesulfobacteriota bacterium | reverse complement strand
TGGCCTGAAAGCTTCTCGCCTATGGCTATGAAGCCCTGCGGTTCGTTCTTTACCATGAGGGGGGCGACGACCCTGGCGCCGAGCTTTTCAAAATCAAGGAGACTGGGGCCGAGTATGCCTGATGCCCCTTTGTCATTCTTCAAATCAATGGGTTTATTCCCTTGAAAAAGCCCCAACAAGTCCTCGTCCTTAACCTTCAGCGTAAAGCCCTTGATCCCGGGAATCCCCTTTGCGGCCACGGGATCAAAAGAACCCTTCTCAGGGCTGTATCTCAGTATGACGCCCCTGGAAGCGGAAAAAGAGCCCATCACCATGAGAAGCGACGACCTGACTATCCGGGTAAAATCCTTGGGCGACGATATCTCTTCACCCAGCTCAGCGAGCGTGTTGAGGTTGAAAACGAGTCTTTCGACACTCAAGTCCATCTCCTCCATCCTCCCTCCTTTTGAGAATTCAATTTTTTTACGGAAGCTCTAAAAACAACCGCCCCTAAACCGGCAGGTTGTTGTCCGGGCCTTCCTTTTCACTCACGGCGGCGTCCTCGGTACTGTATATACTCACATGTTCCGTGAGCCCCACGAGTTTCAATATGTCGTAATTGACCTTTTTGAGCCCCGAGAACGAGACCTGCGCGTTCAATTCCCTCACCCTTTCGATAATGCCTATGAGTATGGAAACGCCAATGGAATTTATAAGGTCCGTATTGGAAAAGTCGAGTACAATCCTCTTGACCCCTTTCTTCAAAAAGGTCTCGCACATCTCCTCGAGCTTCTCCCCCTCTATATCGTTTATATAATCCCTGGCATAGAGAATGACAATGTCTCCGAGATCCCTGAACCCCTTATCTTTCTCCGTCATCCTTTTCGACTCCTTTTCCGGCAAGGTATTTTACAAGCACCATCCGTGTGCCCCCCTCCATGCCTTCAACCCTCACCTCGTCCATGAACCCCTTCATCAACTCCATCCCCCAACCCCTTTTACGTGGAAGCCCCCCGGGCCTTGCAGGTGACTTTATCAAAGAAGTCTCGTCAAAATATACCCCGGGGTTGGAGATGTGTATGGTCAGTTTGTCTGGTTCCTGAATAAACCTCAGGTGCGTCCTGCCCGTACTGTGCCTGCTGTGCTCAAAGGCGTTTATACACGCCTCAACGACTGAGGCCTTTATCCTCGCAATGGAATCTTCGTCGAAGCCCATCTCCGAGCTTATCTCCGCGGCGGCCCTCACACCCACGAGCTCTGCGTTCCTGCCCGGGGGAAGCACGACCTCGAACTCCCGGGGCTGTGATATCCCCTGCGCGGCCGCGGCGTCCCCGACCCGGCCCCCTGAAGAGGTCTTTGTCTTGAGGCCCTGGAGCCCCGGGCCGTCCGTTAAATAGACGCCCTCACGCTCAAGCCTCCCGGCGGCCTCCCTGCTGAACCCCTCCCTGCCCACGAACCACCTTACGACCCTTCCACAGCGGAATCTTTTCGTGAGTATGGACGTCCGCCTCAGAAAATTCTCCACGTCGCCGAGGTTAACGGGCGAGGCCGCGTCTTTGACGCCTGCTATCCATATAACCTCGCCTCCGGCGTCATATCTCTTATTCTGAAAACCCTGGGCCATGACAACGGGAACCCCGCTTTCGTTCTTCTCAATCCCTCGCGCCTCAAAAGAACCGGACATAAAAGGAAGGTTGATAATATTCTCCCTGTCCTCACTCTCCTGAACTCCGGGACCGTTATCTCCACAGGGGCCGGCCCGGAAAAGAGACCCCGGTACGGACTGCCCGCGAAAGGAACTTAACACGGCCAGAACGTCCCTCTTCAACTCACCCTTCATCTTCTCGCCCCTTGCCAGAGAGCCCTGCCTGAGGATGTCGCGCACCATCCACGTCCGTGCCTCATCGGGGCTCATGGACCTTATGAGCGTGGAGTAGACGTAATCAATGTAATCCCTTTCCACGCCGTCGCCGGCCCATTTAATGGAACCGAGGTTTCTCTCTACGAGGTCGAGCGCAGCTAAAAGCCCTATTGCACCGGCCGCATCTTCTCTTTCAAGGTCGAGCCTCCCGCATATCTCCTCAAGGCTCAACGCCCCCTTATCCTTCATGAGAAGACCGAGGACCCTCAGGTCGACCTCGCCGCCGAGTTTTACGGCCGAGGCGAGGGCCTTTGCTATACCGCCTCTGGAGACCTCGCTTACGTACAGGTCGGCGAACCCCTTGAGGTCCTTGAGCCCGCCCGGCACGTCACCTCTTTTGAGGTCGAGGAGCGTCTCCTTGATGTACATGGGGTTGCCTCCGAGCCTCTTGCCGGCGAGTGTAAGTATTTCCGTATCGAAGTCGAGAGAAAAATTCCTCGCCACCTCGGCCATCATGGCCACGGCGTCGTCCTCCCCGAGTCCCGTCATGGTGATGGTCTCGAGACAACACCCCGAAAGCATGCCTTCGAGAGGGGTTGTGAGCCTGCCCGACGCGATAAAAGAAAAATCCGGCTCCTTGAGCGTCTCGACGATTTCGTTTATGACAGAGGGGCCTCCCCTGCAAAGAACCGTCCCTGAAAGGCGCTCCAGGTCGTCGAGTATGAGGAAGACCTGTTGCCCTCCCTCCTCGGCGACGCACTTCGGCGCGCTCAGGGCGTTACGCAAGACAGAGGTAAGGTCGAGACCCTTTTTCGCGTCAAGGTGCCTCGACACAATATCGACGGCGAAATCCAGGCCGCTGTCCTGCAGATGCCTTTTAAGTTTAAGGAGCGGCATCTCGGAGACGGCCAGTGCCGGGCGGCGCTCTATAAAGGCGGCATACTGCCTGACGACGGCCTTCAAAAAATCCTCGGCGAGGTCGGAGGCGGGCAAACCGCCCTTGAACCGGTAATAGACGGGGACGATCTCGGCCTGTTCCCAGAAGAGTTCCCGGTGAACCCTCCTTAAGACCTCGGTCTTGCCGACCCACCTTTTGCCCTTCAGGAGTATGGCCGGTGAAGGGTGGAGTGTTTTTTTAGCTACCTGAAGTATGTGTTCAATGAGAGGCGTTCTGCCGAAGAACCCGCCGTCGGGGGTTATTGGAAAGATGGACTTATCTCTCATAGACCACAACCCTGTTCTTGCCGCTGCGTTTCGCCGTGTACATGGCCGCGTCGGCCCTGTATATGAGGTCGTCTATGTTTCTGGCGTCGCGCGGGAATTCGGCTATGCCCACGGAGATGGTGGGGAAGTCCTTGTAGATGCCCGAGGCCTGTTTAAGCGATTCAATCCCCGACCTTATCCTCTCGGCGATAACGCGGGAGTCCTTCTTCGACGTATGGGGCAGTATTACGGCGAACTCCTCGCCGCCGTACCTGACCACCACGTCCATTGACCTTACCGCGTCCTTGAGCCCCATGGAAATGCGCCTCAGCACATCGTCTCCGGCGGGATGGCCGAACCTGTCGTTAAAGGCCTTGAAGTCGTCGACGTCAAGTATGAAGATGGAAAAATTTTCCCTTCTCCTCTTTACCCTTTCCACCTCCTCAAAGAGCCTTTCGCGGAAAAACCTCCTGTTAAAGAGCCCCGTTAAAGGGTCTGTCATGGATATGGTCTTTAATTCCTCGCTCATGCTGTAATAGGCGCCCCTCTCAAGGGCGATAGTCGCGTAGTTGGAAAAAGACAGGAGCAGGAGGAGGTCGTCCTGGGAAAACTCCTTGCCCGTCCGCTTATCGGAAACGTTAAGCACCCCGATGACGCGGTCGTTGAGTTTAAGCGGCACGGAGATGAAGGACCTGGTCCTGTAACCGGCGAGGCTCTTGCGCCAGGGTATCTCCTCCTCTATGTTTTTAACTACAAAGGGCACGCCCTTGGCCGCGGTAATGCCGGATATGCCCTCGCCCATCTTTACCCTTACGTTATCGGCCACGCTCCTGTCCATGCCCTTTGACGCCTTTACGGTGAGGACCTTGCTGTCTTTGTCGAGTATCATGAGGGAGCCCCGCTCCGCGCTCATCAGTTCGGTGGACTTGGTCATTATCATGTCGTAAAGCTCGTTCTTGTCCAGGACCGATGATATGGACTTGTAGACATCGAGGAGGTTTTGAAATCCGCCGTGGAGGGGCCTGGCCGGCACGGGGGATTTTAACGGCGCGGCCGGCCTGGGGGCGCCGGAGGTGTAAAGAGACCTTAAAAAAGGCGCTGCCAGGGACGCCACCGTCTCTGGGATGGAAAATATGGAGAGCGTGGAGACGGTCCTGATGCCGCCCCTGAGCCTCTCAAGGGTGACTTCGTCAAAAGAAAACCTCTCCACCCCCCTCAAAAAGGCGTCGTTCTCGCTCCCCTTCAGATAGGCCCTTCCGCCGATTATGACGAAGGCCACATCAGGGGCTACCTGCACGGGTATGGCGAATACATACTGGTTGGCATGGCACTTGAAGATATAGGTGTGTTTATCCTTCACGGCCTTGCGAGCGGCCTCCCGGTACTCTTGCCCGCAGAGCGCTTTGCCCTGGCCCGTGGCGAGTATCTCGTCGCAGACAACGTTTTTCCTGTCCGTGGGAACGACTACGTCCCCGTGGCTGTCATAAAGGGAGAGCGAAACGTCGAACATGGCGCAGAGCGACTTCTGGAACTCGCGCCAGAGCCCCACATCTATGCGCCCGGCAATGGACCCGGACCTTTTGCAGGAGGACTTCCCCATATTCTTATGCATCGAAATCTGTATATTTTCCATATTCAACGCAAAAAAAACCCTCAATACCGGAAATACCGGCATTGAGGCGTCATTGCCTCACAATCGAAAGCCCTTCACGAGCTTTTTTTAAAGGGGCTGTCCCCATTAACGGGCATACCATAGCCTATAAAAACCCACCATATTTTCTTTGTTTAATACCATATTCGGGGTAAAAATACAATCTGTTTTTGTGAAAAGGGGGGTCGGGAAAACCCTCTTACGGAGACAACCGGCTGTATTGACGGCAAAAGTTGGATAGAGCGAAGATTTTCCGGCTTTCGGCTAAAAACCGGGCGGAAAAGAAAACCGGGTCCGGCCTTGTTACAGACCCTTTTTAAGAGCGGCCTTCTTCTGCGGGGCGTGACCGGACTTTCCCTTCCAAAACAGAAGAATGGGGCTCGCTATGAAGATGGAAGAGTAGGTGCCCACTATTACGCCGAGAAAGAGGGTGAGGGCGAAGTCATGGATGACACGTCCGCCGAGGAAGACGAGGGCCGCAAGCACCAGGAGTGTCGTAAAGGATGTGACGACGGTACGGCTCAGGACCTCGTTTATGCTCCTGTTTACAAGGGGGATAAACCCTTCCTTTTTCTGGCTGCTCAGGTTCTCGCGTATCCTGTCAAAGACGACGACGCTGTCCGTAATCGAATACCCCGCCAGCGTAAGCAGCGCCGTGACGATAAGGAGCGTTATCTCCTTGTCCATGAGGTAGAGGAATCCAAGCACGACTATAACGTCGTGGAACGTGGCTATGACGGCCGCCACGCCGAACCTGAACTCGAACCTCCATGCCACGTAAAAGAGTATCCCAAGCAGAGCTATGGCTATGGCCTTGAGGGCGTCGGTCTGGAGTTTATTGCCAACAGTGGGGCCTATCTCCGTCGATGATTCTATCTGGAAGGAGTTGCCCGGCATCTCTTTATTGAATATCTTTCCCAGGGCGTTTGAAATGTCCCGGAGGTTGCCGCGCTCGTTCTTGAGCCTTACAAGGAGCATGTCGGGCTCGGCGAACTGCTGGAGGTTGGCGTCCTTGAAATCGTTCTCGGCGAGTATCTTTCTCACCTTTTCAATGGAGACGGGCTTGGAGAACCTGAACTGCACGGAGACGCCGCCGGCGAAGTCGATGCCCATCCTGGCCTTACCCATGGGTATGGAGACCACGGCCACAAGCCCTATGAGGACCAGTATCGCCGAGATGGTAAAGGTGACCTTCCTTATGCCGAGAAAATCTATCTTCGTGGTGCCGATTTTTTTCATCCGCTCTCTATGCCCTTTTTAATAAACAAAAGACCTCGTCCTAATACTCAAATACTGAGTTTCTTCAACCTGAACTTGTCGCTCTGTATGTCGAAGGCGACCTTGGTGCCCACAAGGGCCGTAAAGAGGTTCGTGAGTATGCCGAGGCTCAAGGTTACGGCAAAGCCCTTTATGGGGCCGCTTCCGAACTGGAAGAGGACGGCCGCGGTTATGAGGGTAGTGACGTGGGAGTCCACTATCGTCCACCAGGCCCTGTCGTAACCAGCGTTTATGGCCGAGCGCGGGGTATGCCCGCCCCTCAATTCCTCCTTTATCCTCTCGAATATAAGGACGTTGGAGTCGACCCCCATGCCGATAGTAAGTATTATGCCGGCGATACCCGGGAGCGTCAGGGTGGCGTTAACCCACGCCATCGCCCCCAGGAGCATTATCATGTTAAGGACTATGGCGAAGTCGGCTATGAGGCCCGAAACCTTGTAGTAAAAGACCATGAAGAGGAGTACGAGTACCCCGCCAAGCAGGGCGGCCCTTACCCCGGCCCTGATCGAGTCCGCGCCGAGCGTCGGCCCCACGGTTACGTTCTGTACTATGGTTACAGGCGCCGGCAGCGCGCCGGCCCTGAGCACTATGGCCAGGTCCCTCGCCTCTTCCCTCGTAAACCCGCCGCTTATCTGCGCCCTGCCCCCGGATATGGCCTCCCTTATAACGGGCGCCGAGTGAACGTTGCCGTCAAGGACTATGGCGAGCCTCTTGCCCACGTTCTCGGAGGTAATCCTTTCAAATGCGCGCCCGCCGGCCGAATCGAAGTTGAGCGACACATAGGGCTCGTTGGTCTGTGTATCAAAGGCGACCCTCGCGTCAGAGAGTGCGTCCCCGGTTAAGAGCACGTCTTTTTTTACGAGGAAGGGCGTCTTATCGATTACGCCCGACTCCTTCCCCTTTTTTTTCTGATAGAGGATCTCCGAGCCCGGCGGCGCTCCGGAGGAGGCGGCGGTATAGGGGTCCATGGAGTCGTCTACGAGCCTGAACTCCAGGACCGCCGTCTTTCCTATGAGTTTTATCGCGCGCTCCGTATCCTTCAAGCCCGGGAGCTGGATGGCTATCTCGCTGTCACCCTGACGCTGTATGAGCGGCTCGGAGACACCGAACTTGTCAATCCTGTTCCTTATGGTCTCAAGGGCCTGGGAGTGGGCCCAGTCCTTCAACCTCTTTACCTCTTCTTCATTGAGGTTGTAGGTGAGCCTCGTCCCGGAGACCGTGGGCGAGCCGAAGACGGAAAATTCGTCCTTGACCACATCCTCGATCCTGGCGCGCGTGTTCTCGTCGAAAGTCTCTATGCTCATCCCAGATATCCCCACCCTCTTGACGGACCTGTAAGGAATGTCTCTCTTGCGCAAGAGGCCTTCGGCCGAGTTGACGAGCCTCTGGGTATAGTTCTCCACCGCCTTCTCCTTGTCCACGTCCAGGACAAGGTGAAGCCCGCCCTGGAGGTCGAGGCCCAGGATTATCTTGGGGATATTCTTCGTCCAGAAAGCCGGGAGCTTGCCTGAGATGGGCGTGGACGGCAGAAACAGCACCAGCGCAAGCAGGGTAAACCCTGTCAGCAGGAGGACTCTCGTCAGGATGCTCTTCATTATAGATAATTCGCCTTGTTCATGGGATTTTACCCGCCTTGTTCAGAGGATGCGTTACCCGGGGTCAATCCTTTGTCTTTCTCTTGGAAATGGCGTGCTTGGCCATCTTTACCCTGACGTTATCGGCTATCTCCACCGTAACGCTGTCCTCGGAGACGGCGGATATCCTGCCGAATATCCCGCCGTTGGTCAGGACGTTATCGCCCTTGGACAACCTTGAGAGCATCTCTTTATGGTCTTTGGCCTTCTTCTGCTGCGGGCGTATGAGAAAGAAATAAAAGATGACGAATAGTACCGCAATAGGGAAAAAACTCACCAGCCCTGAGGTGGACGACTTGGCGCCCTCCGCGGCAAAAGCCAGGGCTACCGGGGTTATAGTCAACACTTGTGTTACCTCCTTGTTTTATCTTTAAGAATCAATGAAGCGGGCAAAAAAACCGCTCTCAAGCTAATGCCGCGAGGCGGCCGAAAAAACTCTTCTTGAAATCCCCGAAGGCGTCCTCTCTTACGGCCCTCTGCATATCCTTCATCAACGCAGTGTAATAATAAAGGTTATGGAGCGTATTGAGCCTCATGGCGAGTATCTCCCCCGCCATGAAAAGGTGCCTCAGATAGGCCCTCGAATAATTGCTGCATGTGTAACAGGCACACTCGGGGTCCACAGGCTCGGGGTCGCGTTCAAAGCGACTATTTTTTATAACCAATTTTCCACCACTTGTAAAGAGCGTCCCGTTTCTCGCGTTTCTTGTGGGCATAACGCAGTCGAACATGTCTATGCCGGCCTCAACGCCGAGGACGAGGTCTTCGGGCGTGCCCACGCCCATAAGGTATCTCGGGCTCTCTTCGGGAAGGTGCTCTACAGCGGCGTATGTCATCTCGCGCATGACGTCCTTCTCCTCCCCGACGCTCAAGCCGCCTATGGCGTAACCGTCGAAACCCGCCTCCACGAGCGTAGCGGCGCTCTCCCGCCTCAAGTCGGCGAACATGCCGCCCTGGACTATACCGAAAAGGGCCGGGCCCTCTTCCCTCTTCGCCGCCTTGCTCCTTAGCGCCCATCTGTGGGTAAGGTTCATGGATCTTACCGTATACTCCCTGTCCGCTCCCGAGGGCGCGCATTCGTCAAGGGGCATTATAATGTCAGAGCCGAGGGCCTCCTGGACCTCCACCGTATTCTCCGGCGTAAGGGTGTACCTCGCGCCGTCGAGATGGGAGTTGAAGGTAACGCCCCGCTCGTCAATTTTACGGAGGTTGCTGAGACTGAATACCTGAAAACCGCCGCTGTCGGTAAGTATGGGCCCCTGCCAGTTCATGAAACTATGGAGCCCACCGAGGTCCTTTATAACGTTGTGACCCGGACGAAGATAAAGATGATATGTGTTGGCGAGTATAATGTCAACGCCCGTATCCTCGAGCTCCTCGGGGGTCATTGTCTTTACCGTCGCCTTCGTGCCAACGGGCATGAATACAGGGGTCGTAAAAGCGCCGTGGGCCGTGGTCACACGGCCGAGCCTCGCCCCCGCTTCGTCCTTCTTTAAAAGCTCAAAACCGAATGACATCAAATATCCCCGTCTCCGGCCATGGGCCGTCGTTAAAACCTCAGGCGATAAACATCACGTCGCCGTAGCTGTAGAACCTGTACCCCTCAGCCACCGCCTCCCTGTAAGCCGACTTGAGGTTTTCAAGCCCCGCAAAAGCGCTTACGAGCATTATGAGGGTTGAGCGCGGGAGATGAAAATTAGTAACAAGGGCGTCTATCACCTTGAACTCGAACCCCGGACGTATAAAGAGCGACGTCGTCCCCTCAAGCAGCGGTGACTCAAGCCCCCCGGCAGCGGCGCTCTCAAGGGCTCTCGTCGTGGTAGTGCCTACGGCTACGACCCTTCTCTTGTCCTTCTTTGCTTCGAGTATGGCGTTAAAGTCAACGCCCCTTATTGCGTAAGTCTCGCCGCCCGGGGAGCGGTCCCCGAAATTTTCCTCCCTTACGGGTAGAAAGGTGGCCGGCCCCGTATGGAGCGTTATGTAGCGTATATCGACGCCTGAGGCTTTCAGCTCATCGAGGAGGGCGCGGGTAAAGTGGAGCCCCGCCGTGGGCGCGGCTACCGCGCCAGGGACCTCGGCGTATACGGTCTGATACCTAAGCGTGTCTATCTCTTCGGGAGGACGCCTCAGGTACGGCGGCAGCGGCACTTCTCCGATGGTCTCAAGAGAGCCGTATTTAAGGCCGCTGAACTCCGCGACCCTCGCCCCGCCATCATTAACGTCCAGGATTTCCGCGGAGACGCCCTTTGAGAAAAAGACTTTTTTGCCGAGGCCGAGCCCTTTGGCCGGTCTCGCCAGGACCTTCCAGAGCTCTCGCCCGGCGGTTTCTTCTCGGCCGAGCCTTTCGCCAAGCCTTTCGACGAGAAGCAGCTCAGCCCCCCCGCCAGTGGACTTTCTCCCCTTGAGCCTCGCCGCAATGACCTTTGTGTTGTTCAGTACAAGTACGTCCCCGGGCCTAAGGAGTTCTCTTATATCGCTAAAAGTCCTGTGGATTAACCCGCCCGTGGCCCTGTTGAGAGACATGAGGCGCGAAGAGTCCCTCTCTTCCAGCGGATAACCGGCTATAAGCCCGTCGGGGAGGTTGTAGTCAAAATCCTTTAATTCCATATCCACTTACGAATACGCGTGCCGCTTCCTCTATAAACAAGAACACCGAAATCAAAAGAGAGTATTCTATCACATATTATTATAAATAAAAACACCTCTCAAAAAAGAAGCTGGGAATCAGTAGCGCCTTTCAAGCACCGTTCCGGGGTAGTAATAATCGAGTATCTCCCTGTAGGAATAGCCGTTCTCGGCCATGCCCCTGGCCCCCCACTGCGAGAGGCCCACGCCGTGGCCCGACCCCCGCCCCTTGAAGATAAAGACGTCCCCTCTTTTATCCACCCGGAAACGCGCCGACTTGAGGACGCCGTAGCCTATCGCCTTTCTGAGGTCCTCGCCGCTCATGAAAAAGACACTACCCCGCCTGTCGACGATCTTCAGCCTCTTAACCCTCCCCTCTGGCGTCGCCCCTTCAACGGACATGGCTACGGGCACTCCGACGCCGACGCCAAAGCCGTTTAACACCCTCTTGAGTAAAGAGGCCGGCAGTGCGAAGTCCCATAAAAACCACGGCGCGTCCATGTCATAGGGGCTTATTACGGACCTTAAATAGGGGTAGTCCCTGCCCCATATATCCTTTGCCGAGTCAGTCGCCCCACCGGCGTTTGAATGGTATACCGTGAGCGCAATCTCCCCCTTGAATGTGAGTACCTCGCCCCTGGACCCCATTACGGCCCTTTCAGCGGCCTCGTCCTCGGCTGCCGCGCCCCTGTAGACCTGGCCCATTACCGTGCCCTCTATGTCGTAGACTCCGCCCTTGTTCTTCTGTTTCATGTAAAGGGCGTAGGTCCTCGCGGCCACGGCCTGGGCCTTCAAGACCTCCAACGGCCATTTTGACGAGACCTCGTAGTTGATGATGCCCGTCACATAGTCCTCGAGGCCGAGTTCATTAACGGCCATAAGCCCGGCGCCGTCTTTATGTATGCTTATGGAGCCCCGAAAGGGCCTGTTGTTGAAATAGAGGAAACTGTTGCCGGCATAAAATTTAAGGGGCAGTCTCTTCACCCTGCCGTTGACAGAGACGACACCCGTCTTCGACCTTTTTATCTCAACACGGCCATTCCAGCGTGTGTTGGAGAGTTTAACGGTGTCAAGACCCCCGGCCACGAGCACCCGTATCTTCTCACCGGCCCGGGCAGGGGAGCTGTGCATGAAGAATATGGGGATAAAGAGCAAAAGAGAGGCAAAGCCGATACGAAAGATTTTTTTCATTTCTCAGGGAGCAAAAAGGGGTTTAAAAAAACCTGATCAAATACAGGAGGAGCAGCCCGACGGCGATGCATATAAAACCCATTATCCTCAGGCTCCTGCCGTCCACATCCTGAATGGCCAGCGCCCAGTGCTTAACCTTTTCGGGGAAGGCGAAATAAGGTATCCCTTCGATGACGAGAAGCGCTCCCAGTATAATCAGTATCTTCGCCATCCAAACCCCGAGGTGTTTTAATTAAAGATAGAACCGTCCCGCCAAGGTCCCCCGGCTCAATCCCGGCGCTCAAAGACCTTATAACGCGCGCCAACGGTCAAGGAATGCCTCAGGCCCCCTCGCATCCACACAACCTTCTCAGAAGGTCCTTCAGTTCAATTATCTCCACGCCGGTGAGCGTCTTGCCGAAGGGGGGCATGAGTGTGGATTTACCCGTGGCGCCGCCGCCGTCACGTATGGCCGTTACAATATCCTCGTCAGTAAGTTTACGCATATCATGGGCGCTTGTATGGTCTCTCGGGTCAGCGGGCTGGCTCTCCACGGCGTTGGGGCCGTCGCCCTTTCCTTCGGGGCCGTGGCACTGGGCGCAGTAAAAGCCGTAGTTCTCCCATGGGGACGCTCCGAGAGCCGACGGGCCTTGAAACAAGGGAAGGGCAAACAAAAAAACGCCTGAAAGAAAGACGTATGAAAAGAGCCTCAAGTATATCCCCTTATTAAAAAAAATCTTACCCATTTACCCTCTTGACCCCCTATCGAAGGCCCGCCACGTACGACGAAAGCGCCCTTAAATCCTTCTCCGACATGAGCCCCTTATAGACTGGCATCCTTGAGACGGGCCTGAAGGCCCGGGGGTCGGCGAGAAAGGCGAATATCCAGTCGGGGTTGAGTCTCTCGTCCACTCCTATCAGGTCCGGCCCGGAGACCCCGCCAACGGCCTTACCCCGCACCCTGACCCTGTGGCAACTGTAGCAGGCGAACTTCTTTATAAAGACTATCCTGCCGTTAACGTCAACGCCCGGTCTTATGCCGGCCGCTTTTACCCCCGTCGACTTGAGGCTCATGAGATAACCGGCCACTTCCCTTGCCTCGCCGGCGCTCAAGCGCACATGGCCGGCCCGGTTCTTCTCCTTGAGGGAGTTGTACTTTAGCGGCCTTAAGGGACGGGGGTCTTTGAGCCACCTTTCGATAAAACCGTCTCTGAACTTACTGCCCGAGTACCAGAGCTCCGGACCCTTGCGTCGGGAAAAAGTCTTTATCGTCTCCCCGGCGGGAAGGCCCTTTACATTGTGACACCCTGCGCATCCCCTGGCGAAAAAAATCTTTTTACCGGCCACTGGCGAGGCCCCGGCGAGGCCTGGAAAGGAGAAAAAACCCGCGAGAAGAAACAAAAGAACGGAAATAAAACTTAAGGGTCGGGATTTCTTCAAAACAAAGAATTCAAACATAATAATATTATCGTAACTACCCGGAAAAAACTTGTCAAGGGCTGCGGGGAGGGGTACTGGGAATGGCCTTTGAGGTGAAACCCCGGCGTGGGGCCGAAGGAAGAAAGAGGGCCTAAAGCACCTCGAAGCGCTCCTGGTGAAACCTGTCCACCGCCTTTACCGTTATCTTCTTATTAAACCTCTTTTCAAGGTCTTCGATAATCTTCCCGTTTTCTTCCAGGCTCTCGGCCACGGCCGTGCTGCACAAAAGAATGGCCTTCTTTTTCCCGCCGGCGAATTCCCTTGTAAGTTCACGGTATATTTCCATCATTATGGTAAAGATGCCCTTTACCACGCTGTTCCCCTCGCAGTAGGGGCAAGGCTGGCAGAGAGACTGCACGAGGTTCTCGCGAACACGCTTGCGCGTCATCTCCACTATGCCGAAGTCAGAAATCTTGAGTATATTGGACCGCGCCTTGTCTTGTTTCAAGGCTTCCTTGAGTTCGTTATAGACCTTTTCCCTGTCCTGCGCGCTGGACATGTCGATAAAGTCCATGACGATTATGCCCCCGATGTTACGGAGCCTCAACTGGTAGACTATCTCTTTTACCGCCTCGAGGTTGGTCTTGAGTATGGTCTGCGCCGAGTTCTTTTTGCCCACGTACTTGCCCGTGTTCACGTCTATGGCGGTGAGCGCCTCCATCTGGTCTATTATCA
>BTQV01000020.1:0-13559 GCA_036986055.1 Thermodesulfobacteriota bacterium | reverse complement strand
AAGGAGAACCGCTGATGGCGGAGAGCCCGAAACTAACGCTCACCGTGATAACGTCGGACCCCGGCGGGTACGTCGGACAGACAAGCAGCCTTCCCGGAGTAATCGATTGCGCCAAGGAGAGGCTTTTCAACGCCAGGGAAAAAGGCGTTATCATCGACTTCCATGTCTTAAGGTGCGGCTCTGAGATAAGCCTCGTAATAACACACAAAGGTGGCAGAGCAAGTAGAGAGATCTTCACCCTCGCCGTAAACACCTCCAGCGCGTGCCTGGCAGAGGCCGTGCAACTGCAACTTTGCCCGCCTGAGGCCCGGCCTGGTTCGCCGGAGGGCAAAGCGCCTGAAAGAGGCCCCGACATCGTGGAGATGGAGTTCGACGAGAGGGCGAGCGAACCTATAATAATATTTATCGCCAGCAGGGCCGGGGCCGGCACATGGAACCTTCCTCTCTATAAAATCTTCGCAGACCCCTTTAACACCGCGGGCCTTGTCATCGACCCTGTCATGTTCAAGGGTTTTTCCTTCAAGGTCATCGACATGAATGACAATACCCACATAACACTCTCAAGCCCCGGAGACATCCATACGCTCCTCGGGCTTGCGGGGATTACATCGAGGTACGCCATAACATCGGTACACAGGAACCACGACGGGGAAGGGGCCGCAGCGGTTTCAACGGCCATGTTGGACGGCAAAGGCGAGTTGGTCTTAAGCGGGTATAACCCCGTATCAATCGTTAGGTGTCAGGAGGGTTTTCCCTCGGCGGGAGAGGCCATCGAGCCCTTCACAGTCCCATATCTGACCAGAGGCTGGCTCAGGAACAGGCACCTCGGACCCCTTATGCCGGTGCCATTCTATGAGGCGAACCTCGCGAGGTTCGACGGCCCCATGCGGATTATAAGCGCCGGGTTCCAGGTCTCTTCGGGACGGCTCATCGGCCCCAATGACATGTTCGACGACCCCTGTTTCGACGAGACAAGACGTACGGCCGGACGTATCGCGGAGTATATGAGAAGGCACGGGCCCTTTGAACCCCACCTCCTGCCGGCGAAAAAGTCCTCCGACGATTACCGGCCGCCACAACTCGAGGCAGTAAGAGAGCGGTTCGCCAAGTAACACGGCCCGCGGAACTGCACGGGCTTGGAAACCGGCCCTTGCTTTAAAGAACCTCTTGTCGGCATGCGCGCACCGGGTCTCATCCCCTGGTCTTCCCAAAGGCAAGTTTGCCTGACGCGGGTGGTGCGGGCGAAAAGACCCTTTCAGGACCTTAAAAGATCACTCTTTGACAGTGGCTCAAAAAAAACTCTCCCAGGGCAAACTGCCCGCGAATATCCTCAAAAGGCTTCTAAAAAGATACGCGACGGAATCGAAGAGCGTCGTTGTGGGGCCTGCCGTGGGCATAGACTGCGCTGTCATAGATTTTCACGGCCAATACCTCCTCGCAAAGACCGACCCCATAACCTTTGTGGCCGAGGATATCGGCCTTTACGCGCTCCACATAAACGCCAACGACATAGCGGTCATGGGCGGGGTCCCGAGATGGTTCCTCGCCACGGTGCTGCTGCCCGAAGGTTCGGCCACGGAAGAGGCGGCGGAGAGGATATTCTCACAGATAAGCCGCGCCTGCAAATCCCTTGGAGTAACCCTCAGCGGTGGGCATACGGAAATCACCCGCGGCATAGAGATGCCCATAATCGTCGGGCAGATGCTCGGTGAAGCGAAAAAAGGCCGCCTCGTCACAACGGCGGGCGCGAGGCCCGGCGACGCCGTTATCCTCACAAAGGGGATAGCCATAGAGGGCACGAGCATCATAGCGAGAAAAAAGGGTGAGTCCCTTGTCAAAAAAGGGGTCTTCTCAAAAAGGTTTATCGCGAGGTGCAAAAACCTTGTAAAGACACCCGGCATAAGCGTCATGGAAGACGCGAAGACCGCCATGAAAAACGCCTCGGTCCATGCCATGCATGACCCCACGGAAGGAGGGCTCGCAACGGGACTCCATGAACTGGCAACGGCCGCTTGTTGCGGCGTGCTCGTTTACGAGGATTCCATAGCAGTCCTGCCGGAATCACGGAAGATTTGCGACCACTTCGGCCTCGACCCTTTAAGCCTTATAGCCTCGGGGGCGCTCGTGGCCGCCATAGACCCCCGGGATACGGATAAGGCGCTCAAGGGTCTTAAAAAGGCCGGCATCAATGCGGCGCAAATCGGCGTTGTCACGGAGAAGAGCCGCGGCGTTGTCATCTCCGGCAAATCAGGCGAAAGGGCCCTCCCTTATCCGGAAAGGGACGAAATAACTAAAATTTTTTAGCTCTTTTGTCCATCTCCGCCGCTCCAGATGATATAATAGATATAGAGGAGTTATTAGAGGGGACTTACGGATTACAGTGCGTGAACCGAAGAGGAGTGGAGGCTGAAATATCTTTTGAGGAGGTGAGCACACATGAAAGGACCGAGGATTGTCAGGAAAAAGGCTATGAATTCCGAAAAAGACCCTTATCTCATGAAGATAAGTCCCGAAGATATGGCGGTCTGTAAAAAGTGCGGCGCCGTCTACCACAACAAACGCTGGAGTCTGGATGCCGATACCGTGAAGATGGCGTTCTCCGGCAAGGCCACAGAGGTCCTCTGTCCGGCGTGCCAGAAGATAAAGGACGGGTTCGCCGGAGGATTTGTCACCATTCAGGGCGGGTTCATCAAGGACCACAGCGAGGAGATCTTGAACCTCGTGCGGAACAAGGAGAAGAGGGCCATGCACAACAACCCCCTTGACCGCATAATAGAGATAAAAAAGAAGAGCGGGTCCATAGAGATAAAGACCACTACGGACAAACTCGCCCAGAGGATAGGGCAGATGGTAAAAAAGACCTTTAACGGCGATATCGAATACAAATGGAGTTCCGACGTTAAACTCGCAAGGGTGGTGTGGACAAGGGATGCAGGGTCATGACAAACCCACAGGGTCCTCGAGGGGCGTTTTAGAGGCACGCCTTTATAAGAGCGTCGGCGAGGAGGCGGTCAAATGCTTTCTCTGCTCCTTCCATTGCCGCATAAAAGAAGGCCGCCGCGGCATATGCGGCGTCAGGGAAAACAGAAAGGGCGTGCTTTATACCCTTGTCTACGGTCTCCTCATAGCCGGCAATATCGACCCCATAGAGAAAAAACCGCTCTTCCACTTCCTCCCCTCAACGCCTTCCTATTCCATAGCCACAGTGGGGTGTAACTTCAAGTGCCTCTACTGCCAGAACTTCGACATCTCCCAGATGCCAAAAGACGCCGGAAGGATAGAAGGAACAGAGGTCTCCCCTGAGGAGGTGGTCTTAAGCGCCGCTTCATCGGGTTGCAAGAGCATCGCCTACACCTATACAGAGCCCACCATATTCTTTGAGTTCGCCAGGGACACGGGACTTCTGGCAAGAGAGCGCTCCATCAAGAACGTCTTCGTCACCAACGGCTACATGACGAGAGAGTGCCTTGACGAGTCCCGTGCCTTTCTCGACGCCGCCAACGTGGACATAAAGTCCTTTTCCGACGATTTCTACAAAAAGGTCTGCGGCGCAAGGCTCGCACCCGTCCTTGAAAGCATAGAGTACATGAGAGAACTCGGCATATGGGTCGAGGTCACGACACTCCTCATACCCGGCTACAACGACTCGGAGGACGAAATCCGCAATATTGCAAAATGGATATCCAGGACGGACAAGTCCATGCCCTGGCACATAAGCGCCTTTTATCCCACCTACAAACTAACGGACGCCCCACCCACGCCTTCCGATACAATCATGCGCGCCAGGGAGATAGGGCTCGGCGAAGGGCTCAGGTACGTCTACACCGGCAACATCCCCGGGCTTAAGGGCGAATCGACTTTTTGTTATAACTGCAAGAAACTCCTCATAGAGAGGAGGGGTTTTTACGTAAAGAAGAACCTCATAGAGGCGTCGAATTGCCCCTTCTGCGGCGCGGTCATAGACGGCATTGGTTTATGATTTTTTACACTTTAACCCTATAATCCCGGTCTTAATCGCAGGGAAAGGGAAGGAGGTCGAAGATGCTTGCCGAGTTTGCAATCATACCCGTTGGCGCCGGTGAGAGCCTTGGGGACTCGATAGCGGGCGTGGTAAGGCTCGTTGATGAAAGCGGCCTGCCATACAGGGTCAGCGCCATGGGCACAATTATCGAGGGAGAGTGGGACGAGGTGATGGCCCTTATCAGGAAGTGCCACGACATGGTGCTGGAAGAGGCGCCGAGGGCTGTTTCGCATATCTCCATCGACATACGGCCTTCAAGGCCCATGGACCGGCTCACTGAAAAACTTAAATCCGTTGAGACGAGACTGGGCAAGGAACTGAAAGGTTGATCGAGATAGACGGCAGTATCGGCGAAGGCGGGGGGCAGATCCTGAGGACTTCTCTAAGCCTCGCGTGCCTCACGGGACGGCCCATAAGGATATATAACATAAGGGCGGAGAGAAAGACCCCGGGGCTCAAGCCCCAGCATCTCATGAGCGTTACGGCGGCGGCAAGGGTCACGCACGGTGAGGTCCGGGGAGCAACCCTCGGTTCCGGTGAAGTGATCTTCAGGCCCGGGCCCCTGAGTGGAGGCTCCTTTACCTTCGATGTGGCCGCGATAAAGGCGAGCGCAGGTTCTACGGGGCTTATCTTCCAGACAATAGTCCTCCCCTTGGGTTTCGCCCATAAGGGAAGTTGCCTGACCATAAAAGGGGGCACCCATGTGGAGTGGAGCCCGTCGGCCGATTACCTGAGGGAAATTTTTTTACCGGTCCTCTCAAGGACAGGATTGAAGATTACCCTTGAAAACCCTGTAAAGGGCTACTACCCCATGGGCGGCGGAGAGATAGACGCAAGAATAAGCCCCCTCTCAAGACCGCTCAAGCCTCTGCGTATTATCGAAAGGGGTAATCTAAAGAGGGTCTCTGTCCTGTCCACCGTCGCCAATCTGCCGATTTCCATCGCCGAGAGGCAAATAAAGAGAACCCTTGAACGTCTAAAAGGGCTGGCCGCCGAAATAGAATGTAGAACCATTGAGGCCAAGTCCCCGGGAAGGGGGACTTCTCTTCTCATCCTTTCAGAATTCGAAAATATAAGGGCCGGCTTCACCGCCCTCGGCGCCAGGGGTAAAAGGGCCGAAGAGGTGGCCGACGAGGCCGTCGGTGACCTTCTCCGTTATCTTAACGGAAAGGGTGCGGCGGACCCCCACCTCGCCGACCAGATAATCCTTCCCATCGCCCTCGGATATGGGGAGTCCGCTATATCCACCACCGAGATATCAGGTCATCTCAGGACCAACATGGAAGTAATAAAAAAATTTCTGGACGTAAAGTTCAGTCTCCAGGAGGACAGGCAAAGAGGCTGGCTCATTAAGGTGGAAGGCGTCTCTTTCAAGGGGAATCTTTTTAAGGGCGGGGAATGAATCCGATTTGCCGGGGCACGGGCCTTCTGATAAACTAAAGCAATAACAATATCCAAGGCCAAATATTTAAGGGATAGAAATGACGAAAGGCATAAAACTTTTCAGGATTTTCGGCATCACCATATCCATAGACTATTCGTGGTTTATAGTCTTTGTGCTCTTCGCATGGAGCCTCGCCTACGGCTATTACCCCTACTATTACCCCGGCTTTGGAAAACAATCCTATATAATCATCGGCACGGTCTCTTCGCTTCTCCTGTTCATATGCGTCCTCATACACGAACTCTCCCATTCAGTAGTGGCCAACAGACTCGGACTCGACATAAGCGGGATAACGCTCTTTATCTTCGGCGGCGTAGCGGAGATGACAAAGGAGCCGGAAGAGGCGATGGTGGAATTAAAGATAGCGGCGGCCGGGCCTATTGCCAGCGCAATACTCGGGGGCCTCTTCTATCTCGCCGCAAAGGCCCTGCCCGCGGCCGGCTTTCCCCTTGTGAACGCCGTGCTCCTATACCTCTCTCTCATAAACTTCATACTCATGGGCTTCAACCTCATCCCGGGCTTCCCCCTTGACGGAGGCAGGGTACTGAGGTCGCTATGGTGGGCCTGGACAGGCGACGTCTACGCCGCGACAAGGGCCGCGAGCCAGTCCGGCAGGATATTCGCCCTCTTCCTCATAATCTTCGGCTTCTTCCAGATATTCATGGGGAATTTAATAGGGGGGCTGTGGATGGCCCTTATAGGCATCTTCCTCCAGCAGGCCGCGGTAAGCGGGTATCAGCAACTCGTAGTAAAAAAGATACTCTCAAAGGTAAAAGTCCGAGACGTTATGTCAACAGAGGTCGTCTCCATAAGCGAGGAGGCGACTATCAGCGAGGCCGTCGACAAATATTTTCTTACCCACCACTTCGTCTCGTTCCCCGTAACATCAATGGGGAAGACGACGGGGATAATCACCTTCAAGGCCGTAAAGTCTCTCGCAAGGGAGCGCTGGGCCGAAGTCCCGGTAAGTGATGTGATGATCAGAATCGACGAAAAGGGTTTTTTAACACCCGGGGAGAACGCCATGGACGCCCTTACAAAGATAGTGAAGAGCGGCATCGGGAGGCTTCCCGTCGTGGACAAGGGGAGACTCGTGGGCATGGTCTCAAGGGGAGACCTTTTGCGTATAATAGAACTCAAGACCTCTTTAAAGGTATGAACAACCCTCTCCTTCCTCTCCTATGATGGCGCGGGTGCCTGAATCCCCTATTTTAAGCGCAGGCAGGCTACCATGGAAAAAGTGGGAGGTCGGGGGCCTGCATACAGAGGTCCAGAAATAAAGAAGACCCGCGCCGACATGGCGCGGGCCTTCTCTGTCAATATTTTTCCGGATTCAGCCAGATATCTCCATGACCTTTCTTCCATTGAGCGGCTGGACCGGCCTGTTGTCGCCCTTCATAATCTTCCTGAAGGCCTTTATCTGCGCGGGCGAGAGTTTGACCGGGGTCTTCAGAAGGAACCACGCGACGTTCTCGGAGCACGGCGGAGTGGTAAGCGAACCTGAAAAACTGTAGTAGGACTTTTTGGCCGGCGTAAGGTCAATGGCGTTAACCTTGCCCTTTACCACCATCTCCTTGCCCTTCTTCGCGGGGAGGTTGGCCCATATGCCCTCATAGGCCTTGTTCTGGGGGCCCTTCTCTATAAGCACGCCCACAACGGCGAGTTCGCCCTTTTTGTTCTTGTGAACGAGGTGCATCTCTATATCGGAATGCTTTCCCGCCACGGTGTTCTCGCTGGGGGAGTGGAAGTGGAGCTGGAGGAGGTCGTACCTCACACCGGCCACCTTGATGTAACTGCCCTTGTCATAATTTACCTGAATGGCATGGCCGTTGTTCAAAATCCTTATCCGTGTGGGCTTGTAGTTGAATTTCACTTTGCCGTCAGACACCTTAACCGTCTCCCTTATGTCGATGGGAGACTGGCTCTTTCCCTCTGAACAGGCCTCGAACTTCTCGGAGAGTTCCCCCCAGTAGGCCGGGCCGGTGTCACCCTCATAACTCCAGTGCTTGTCGTGGCCCTTGGAGCTCGCAAAAGCGTTTGAACCGAGAACTACCGAGAAAAATAAAACCGCGAGGAACAGCGGGAACCGTTTCATAAGACCTCTCTTGTTTTTGCTCTTCACATTAGTCTCCTTTCGTATGGGTTTTTTTTGAATAGACAATAGGTCAGAAAATATCCTCTACTTTTATCACTCGCCCTTCTTGCCTGAAAAAATCTCGTGGATCGTAACTAGCTCCGTCAGTTCATACTCCATGGTGCCAGTTGGCAGGTTTATAATAACCTCTTCGCCAGGGGTCTTTCCAAGGAGCGCCTTTCCCACGGGCGAGCCTATCGATATCTTTCCGTTTTTGGGGTCCACCTCCTCGGGGGTTACAAGTTCATAGGTAACGGATTCGCCGGTATCTGTATCTTCGAGACTGACCCTTGAGCCGAAGCCCACCGAGTCTCTCGGTATCTTGTCGAGTTTAATGGATATGAGGGAATTTATCCGTTCATGGAGTTGAGCGGCCCTGGCGTGGAGATAGGACTGGCGCTGCTTGGCGGCGTCATACTCGGAATTTTCCCTGAAATCCCCGTGGGCCGCCGCCGTCTGAAGCTCCTTGGGCACTTCAAGCCTCAGTTCCCTCTCCACCTTCTGGAGCTCGTCTCTTAATTCCTGCACTATGGGAAGTTCTTTCAAACCTTACCCCCTGTTTATTTCATTACCACCCCTTTCCAACAGCACCATGCCCTCTATATGGCCGGTCTGAGGAAAGAGGTCGAAGACACAGGCCCTTGAGATACCGTATCCGCCCGCGGCCAGCACAGAGAGGTCCCTGGCCATGGTGGGCGGGCTGCATGAGAGGTATACTATCTTTTCGGGCCCTGATTCAGCAAGGACCTTTGCGACATCTATGTCTCCGCCGCGCGGAGGGTCTAATACTACCACATGAGGAGAAAATTTTTCAAGCCCTTTAACGTTCTCTTTAAGCCACACCGACGCCCCGGCCTGAATGAACTCAACGGGCCCTATATTGTTCCGGGCGGCGTTGCCCCGGGCCGCCCGCACCGCCTCTCTCGACGCCTCCACACCCAAAACTTCCGCGCCCGCCATGGCAAGGGGCAGTGAAAAATTACCGGCCCCGCTGAAGAGTTCCAGCACCCTTTCCCCTCCCCTTAACCCGCACCAGCCAATGAGGGTCTTTATAAGGGCCTCGTTCTGGGGTCTGTTAACCTGGGAGAATACGCCCACAGGCACATGGAATTTCACGCCGCCTGCCTCGTAGCAGAGGTTCAGGTCGCCGCCTGTAAAGACCCTCGCCCTCGCCCCGGGGCGGGTGATGAGCGCCTCTACCCCCTTCAACTCTTCGATTTCCTTAAGAAATATTTTCCAAGGGAACCCTCTTTCCACGCCCCTCAAACCAAACGATGCGATTGCCCTGCCGTCTAAGGAGCTTACGCCTATCTCAAGGGATTGAAGGCTTTTTAATGTCCTCGATGAGGTAAACCTCTCTTTAAAAATCCCCCTTATTTGCGTGAAGGCGCTGTTTATGAGCGGGTCCGCTATTGCGCAGGACTCTATATCCACAACGCGGTTGGTCCCGGCCCTGAAAAACCCCCAGATATTTCCATGTATCTGAAACCGCGCCTTTGAGCGGTAATAAAAATCCTTCTGCGACGGGACGGGAGGGTCGAGTTGAGGGAGTTCGAGTCCCCCTATCCTCTTCAACGTCTCAAGAAAAATATTTTCCTTCCACAGGACCTGGTCGCTGTAACGGATGTGCTGGAGGGCGCACCCCCCGCAGTCGCCGAATACCGGACATGCGGGTTCCGTCCGTATCTCCGAGGGTTTATGGAGGCACTTAAGAACGCCGTCGGAAAAATTCTTCTTTACCCTCTTTATCTCTACATCCGCCTCGTCGCCGGGGGCCGTATAAGGGACAAAGACGACGCGGCCGTCTATCCTCCCCACGCCCCTTCCACCATAGGCGAGCCCGGTTATCTTTACATTTGCGTTCATTGGCCGAAATCTCTCCTCCGGAAGTCGTGATTGCCGGGCGCCGGGCGAAAAAAACCCTTATCCCGCCCCCAGCGCCTCCCCTAACCTTTTGAGGAGAATGTGCTTTCCATGCCCCTTGACAGCGGAAAAAGCGACAGGGTCTTTTATCCCGAGGGCCTTTTTAATATCCCTCAGGCTTTTTGTGAGTTTGTTCCCCGAGAGTTTGTCCGTCTTTGTTATGACGGTTATAACCGGCACGCCCGACCCTTCGAGCCACCTGTAAAGGCGGGTCTCCGCGTCCCCGGGGGTACGCCTGGCGTCCAGCACTATGACGGCGCACCTTACCTCGGCGCGGCCTTCCAGGTACTCCTCTATCATCTTCTCCCAGGAGAGTCTTACGCTCTGGGGCACCTTCGCGTAACCGAAGCCGGGGAGGTCGACGAAGAAAAACTCCCCGTTTATCCTGTAAAAATTTATCGTTCTCGTCTTGCCGGGGCTCGAACTTGTCTTTGCCAGCCCCTTCCTGTTCACAAGGGTGTTTATGAGGGATGACTTTCCCACGTTGCTTCTTCCGATAAGGACCACCTCGGGAAGCCCATCCTTGGGGTAGTCTTTTTTTCTTACGGCGCTTATTATGAATTCAGCGGTCTTTATCTTCATGGCTTCAGAAAGATTTCAGGGTCCTTGGGGCGGGTCTCGGAGACGCCCGGTTTTACTTTTAAAAGGACATAAAGATACCCCTTGCCGAGAGGGCAAGGGAACTGAAGGGCGTTATATTCCAAGCCGGGCTCGGCCCCTCAAAATCGGGGCCTTATATCGTCATCACCGGATTTGCGGCCTTCTTCTTTGTCTATCAACCTTTCAAGGAGCGCGTTGGTCTTCTCCTGCTCCCTTACGCACTTCTTTACAAGACCCCTCAGGCTGAAGACGTAAAAAGGCATGACTATCCAGAGCGCGAGCACCACGGCCGCGAAGAACAGGATAAGAAATAAAAGAATCCCCAAGATGGCGGCCCCGCGTCCCCCGTAAGAGCCGTAAAAATGCCCGCCCGGGAAATTGCTCAACACGGGGCCGTAGAGCTCTTTTAGCATCTCAACATTGCGCAGCAATCCAGTCATAAACAACATCCCATGAGAGGGTCTCCTGCCGGGAGGCCGACATATCCTTGACGGTTACCTTTTTATCCTTCAGTTCGTCTTCGCCGAGCATGACGACGAACCTCGCACCGAGCCTGTCGGCCCTCTTCATCCTCTTCTTCAATGTCCCCGTGGAAAAATCCTCGAAGAGCTTGAGCCCCTTTTCCCTCAAGTCCCTTACGACGTCCACCCCCCTTGACCCGGCCTCTTCACCGAGGGCGATAAAGACGATTAGGGGTGTGGTCCTCTCAACTCCCGACGCCTTCAAGACGAGGGCGAGGCGCTCAACTCCTATGGCGAAACCGAGACACGGGGTCTCGGGCCCGCCGAGTTCGGCTACGAGGTTATCGTACCTGCCGCCTGCGGCCACGGCGTTCTGCGCCCCGAGCCCATCGGCCGTAACCTCAAAGGTGGTCTTCGTATAATAGTCGAGCCCCCTTACCATCCTCGGGGTTACCCGCGCCCCCACAGAGAGGGTTTCAAGATGGCTGCGGACATCGTGAAAATGGACGCGGCAGTCTTCACAGAGCGAATCTATAATGTCGGGCGCGCCGGCCGTAGCCTCGACGCAGCCGGGGTTTTTGCAATCGAGGGCCCTCAAGGGGTTGGTAGATATCCTTCTCCTGCAGTTTTCGCAAAGAGAGTCTTTAACGGACGAAAGGTAGTCGTATAGTCTTTGCCTGTAACCGGGCCTGCAAACCCCGCAACCCAGGGAATTAATCTGGAGTTCGACGCCCCTGGCGCCGAGCCCTTCCAAATACCGCATCAGCATCTCCATGGCCTCCGCGTCGGCCCTGGGGCTCGCGTCGCCGAGGACCTCGGCCCCTATCTGGTAGAACTGCCGGTACCTCCCCTTCTGCGGCCTCTCGTAACGGAACATGGGCCCCATGTAAAAAAGTTTCTGTACAGGGGTTGCGTAAAGCCTATTCTCGATATAGGCCCTCACCACGGAGGCGGTGCACTCGGGCCGAAGCGTAAGGGACTCCCCGCGCCTGTCCTTAAAGGTATACATCTCCTTTTCAACGATATCCGTCGTCTCCCCGATGGACCTTGAAAAGAGTTCCGTCCGCTCTACGACGGGGAGCCTTATCTCTGAAAAAGCGTAGCCGGAAAAGACGCTTAAGGCCTTCTCCTCCATAAACCTCCAGAGTTCGCTCTCGCCGGGAAGAATATCGTTAAAACCCCTTACGGCCCTTATCATAATAAGCATCAACCTCTTTATTTAACTGATTATCAAAGGAATTTTTAACATATCCCCGTCCTTTATGCAAGGCCGCGCGCAGAGGTCTCCACGCCGCATACCCATTGACTTTAAAATACTTTTAGAGTATTTTTTCTCAAGCAGCAAAAACTTTTTCCAAAGGAGTCAAATATGGCGGATAAGGATAAGACAGGCGGGAAAGATACCATAGAGGTCCTTTCCCGGGAAGAAAGAATATTCCCGCCCCCCGAGGATTTTTCAAAAAAATCTTATATCAAGAGCATGGAAGAGTACGAAAAACTCTATAAGGAGTCCGTCCATGACCCCGAGGGTTTCTGGGCGAGGGAGGCCGGCATAATCGACTGGTTCAGAACCTGGGACAAGGTCCTTGAGTATGACTTCTCAGCGCCCGGTATAAAATGGTTCATCAACGCCAGACTCAACGCCAGTTATAACTGCCTGGACAGGCACGTATCCACATGGCGCAGGAACAAAGCGGCGATAATATGGGAAGGCGACGACGGTACCTACAGGACTTACACTTATGAGCAACTCCTTTACGAGGTCGCCCGTTTCGCCAACGTACTCAAGGCACGGGGACTCGGCAAAGGCGACCGTGCCACCATATATCTGCCCATGATACCGGAACTCGCCATATCCATGCTCGCCTGCGCGAGGCTCGGCATTATCCACAGCGTGGTATTCGGCGGCTTCAGCGCGGCCTCTTTAAGGGAAAGGGTGCTCGATTCCGAGTCACATATAGTTATCACCTCTGACGAGGGCTTGAGAGGCGGAAGAACCATCCCCATGAAAAAGAACTGCGACGAAGCCCTCGAGGGGTGTCCGGGGGTGAAAAGCGTCATAGTGGTCAAGAGGACCGGTGCGGATGTGGCCATGAAAGAGGGCCGGGACACGTGGTGGCACGAGGAGGTCTCGGCGCCTGGGATTTCCCTCGGCTGCGACCCCGTGGAGATGGACTCGGAGGATACTCTCTTCATACTCTACACGAGCGGCTCCACGGGAAAGCCCAAGGGCGTGGTCCATACCACCGGCGGATACCTCGTCTACTGCGCCCTCACCTTCAAGTGGATATTTGATTACAAGGAGGAGGATATATTTTTCTGCACCGCCGATATCGGCTGGGTAACGGGACACAGTTACATAGTCTACGGCCCGCTGGCCTGCGGCGCCACTACGCTCATGTTCGAGGGCATACCCACCTACCCGAAGCCCGACCGGTTCTGGGAGATAGTGGACAAGTTCAAGGTGAATATATTCTATACGGCCCCCACGGCCATCCGCGCCCTTATGAGGTACGGCGATGAGTGGGTAAAGAGCCATGACCTTACGAGCCTTAAACTCCTCGGCACCGTGGGAGAGCCGATAAACCCCGAGGCCTGGATATGGTATCACAGCGTCGTCGGCAAGGGTACGCTCCCCGTGGTTGACACGTGGTGGCAGACGGAAACAGGCGGGATACTCATTTCAGCTATACCCGGCGCCATGACCCTTAAGCCCGGGTCCGCCTCAAGGCCCTTTTTCGGCGTAGTGCCCAGGGTCTTGAAGGAAGACGGCCGGGAAGCGGATGTAAACGAAGGCGGTTATCTCGTAATCGAGAAGCCCTGGCCGGGGATGCTCAGGGGCATGTATGGGGACAAGGGGAACGAACGTTTCAAGGAGGTCTATTTTTCCAGGTTCCCGGGCCGTTACTTAAGCGGCGACGGAGCGAGGGTGGACAACGACGGGGACTGGTGGCTCATGGGGAGGATAGATGATGT
>BTQV01000019.1:0-13677 GCA_036986055.1 Thermodesulfobacteriota bacterium | reverse complement strand
CCGCCGTGGCCACCCATCTTCTTCATCAACCAGAAAAAGCCCACGCCTATTATAAGCAACCATATAATCCCACTGAAACCGCTCATCCTCTCAACCTCCCCCGGCCCGTTTATAGAGCCTTGAACCGGCCTTACCGCATCCTTTTAAAGTTCCGGCCCTTTATCCACCCTCCCGCGCCTGGTGGGATTACGTTTGACTATTATAAGTTCTCAACCGCCGGGCGGCCAGAAAACCGGCGGGCAGTTTATGGTCATGCCCGGGACCATATACTGTGGCCTTCGTCGCAGTGCGCGACCCTGGGGAACATAAAACGTTTCATCATCTCAATCCCCTCCTTTCTTCTGTTTTCGTCTAACAGACACGGTCTTTCCTGCACCTGCACCATACACAGACGCAGTCCTCACCGTGACAGCCCTTGTCAACGAGCCTGCTCTTGTACCTCCACTTGGCCAGTGGATAAACGATAGACTTGAAGAGCGACGGATTATACTGTTTCCTTATCTTTTCAATGATGTCGCCTGTCAAAAAATTCCTGATAAAACGGTTGTAACCGTTGTTTCCAAGCCTTTCGTAGAGGAAACGGTTCGCAAGCGCGACCCGCTGCATGGGCAACAGCTCTTTTTGCAACAACGCCCCGTACTCTTGCCCGTTGATGATGCTCATCGCGGCAAGCCGGCCCGACACCATTGCGTACCTCATGCCGAACCCCCAGAGACAGTCCTGAAGACCGGCTGACTCGCCCACATAGTACCTGCCGTTTTCGTAGGCGTCCTTGCCGAAAAAAAAATTTCCATACCCCCCGAATTCCCTTTTTTCAGCCATGTCAAGTGAGGGAAAGACCTTCTTGAAGGACTCAACGGTCCTCTCAAAGCACTCCCGTTCATTTTTAAAATCCTTGAACATGCACGTTGCCAGCGTACCCTGGCCTTCATGGACTAAAAGGTAGGCATAGCCCTTTGGGGCGAGCCTGTCATCGAGTATGGCCGCGGCCGTATCTTTCATCGTAGTCCTGAAGACGACCCCCTTCGCGATAGCGTCGGCCGCCTTGGGGCCTGTGCCGACTATGCCCCCGCCCTCAATATTGTCTACCTTCCTGTTGAAGACCACGTTTACGCCCGCGTCGCTTGCCGCCTCAAGGAGGCCTGTGTCAAGAGACCCGGCGGCCCCACCCCTCTGGACAAGATAGAAGAACGGCCTTTTCGACTTTATGACCTTCCTCTTGAGGTCCGCGTCAAATACGGTAATTTCATTATAGGGCCGGAAGAGGGCGCGCCTGCGGAGCTTGCTGTATATCCCCAGCCTTACGAGCAGGGCAGTTACGTCTTCCCCGGTGCTCCAGTTCTCAAGCCCCTGAAAATCCCCGTGGAACCTGTGCCCAACGCCGGACTCCCCCTCGAAGACCGTTACGCCGTAACCGGCCCTCGCCAGAGTGATGGCTGCAACAAGTCCCGCGGGTCCGGCCCCGATCACCTCTATCTCTTTTTTCATCCGCCGCTGTTACAGTGACGCCGCTCTCGGGCCCGGCGTCATATATATGGATATTCTTAATGCACGGCATCGGGAAACCCGGCGGCCGCGCGATAGTATCAACTCGTCTCTTTCCGCCTTAAATACGAACCTGCTTTAACGTATATACAGATGATATTCTACAGTCTGTAGAATGTCAAGGCATTATTCTTCACCTTAATATTTCGTCCCTATTCCTGATAAGTAAACAAGTTACTTAAGCGGTGTATATAAAGTATGGATTCAAGCTCAAGGCGAGCGGGTAAAAAAATTCCTGAAGAAAAGAGCAGGCACACCGGTTATCGGTTTCTCCCGGCGGTTTCTTTTTAGCGTCGCTCCCGACGGCTCATTCAAGACCACTCAGATTGGTTTGTGACGGAAATATTATAAAAGCGATAAGGGGCCGGCCATTCAGCCAACCCCTTTCTTGTTGGAAAAGCGGCGATACAACTGCTTGTAATTTCCATCCGGTAATTTCACGCACCGGGCGCCTGGCTTCAAGACTCAGTGCACGGAGTCGTTCATGGGCATCCCCTGGAAGAAACCCTTGTGGAAGTGCTTATAGATCCACTGAAGCGCCCTCCTGTTATTCTCGTAGTAGTGGGCTATCTGGTAATTGCATGTTGAGAGACATTTCGGGTTGCATTCCTTCTTCTGTCTCGTAAGTGCGAGGGGGTCGAATTTTGGGGCGAATATCTTTCCCCAGTCCTTCTTTGACGAATAAAGCTCAAAACACGGGGCGAGCGTGCCGTCGAGGCGCACAACCAGGGAGTTATGCCCCGCCCTGCACGCCCAGGGCTTGCTCTCATGGCGGACAAAGCCCTTCATGGCATTGAGATGCTCAATGGAATTTACCATTGGATACCCCTTTTTATTCCTGTCTATTATCCAGTCAAGCAGCTCGTCCACCTCGGGGTAGCAATCCTCGGTGATCCAGCAACCACCGGCGCCGTTCTTGTAGTGCTCCTGCTCCACAATCGGCATCTCGTTTATGTGGTAGTCCGTACCGATGTTATAGTCGTGCGCTATCTCGGTCAATCTCCTTACGTCCTCCATATTATCGCTCGTAATATTGATATTGAAAAATACTATGTAGCCGTACTTCTCCCTCTGTCTTACGAGATACTCGAACTGGGGCCTCACCCTCTCGAAACTCTTCGGGAGCCCGGGCTTCTCCTCTACGGTATCAAGCGCCAGGTTGACCCCGGCGACACCCGCCTCACCGACGCGGTCGATGAAGGCCTCATCCATCAAAATCCCGTTTGTGGGCAGATACATGAAAAACCCGTTATTTTTGCCGTACCTTATGACATCGAGGATAAAGTCCTTGCGCATCAGCGGCTCTCCGCCCATGATGGCCACCAGCCTGCAGCCTACGGTCTTAAGCCAGTCCATGCTCCGCTTGGCCACTTCAAGGGTCATCCCTTCGACCCTGTTGTCCCATGTGTAGCAATAGGAGCAGTTTATATTGCACCGCCATTCTGTAAAGAGGTATGATAAGAGGGGGCGGAACTCATCACTGTAATACCGGGATTTAAGGTATGGGATGTACAGGCAGTTGACTGCCTTCGCTGCATTAACGGCCCTGTACCGCATGCTTGAAAGGCGCCTGTTTGAAAGATAGCCCATGTCTGCCTCCTTTCGATTGAATAAAGGTGTAGCGGAAGATATTTTAATCATAAGAGTAACCGGCGTCGCCAGGACAGCGAAGCCGCATTAGATTCCACATCTCACAACCAGACTCTTTCCTGTAGGTTTAATTAAAGTATAATCATTCTTTTTGCCTTGTCAATTTCCTTTGCCAATTTTTGTCAATAAAAGATGTCGGGACGATGCGGAAAAGGGGTGGTTGTTGCGCCAACACCTTTCTTGCAGGATTGAGGTCAAGTCATGAGAAAATCACGGCGGGCCTTGTCAAGAAGACCCGCGCCGTCTGCAAGACCGAGGGGAAGATGCCTTTCTCCGCCCGGCTGAAATCGATATTTATGCTTATTGTATGGATCGGGCGGTCTTTGCAAATTTGCCGCAGAAAAAGAATTTGCGCAAGATAAAATTTTGGATGCACGACGCGCTTCATCCTGCTGAGAAAAATCTATCTCAGCAACCGAAGGCCGTTCAGTATTACAATGATGCCGCCTATCTCGTTCACAAGGAGGCCGGGCACGAGACCGATACGCCCGAAAAGGGCCATGGGCACCAGGAAGGCTATGACGATGAGGGAGAGGGTTATATTCTGCCTTATATTACGCACCGCCCTTTTACTGAGGCCTATTACATACGGAATCTTAAGGAGGTCGTCGGACATGAGGACCACGTCGCCAGTCTCTATGGCCACGTCCGTTCCAGCCGCCCCCATTGCGATGCCCACCTCCGAGGAGACCATGGCCGGCGCGTCGTTTACGCCGTCGCCCACCATGGCGACATGGCCGTACTCTTTCTGAATGCCTTTTACGGCGTCCACCTTTTCTTCAGGCAGGAGCTCCGCCATGAACCTGTCGATCCCGGCGTCGCGGGCAACGGCGGCGGCGACTTGCCGATTGTCGCCTGTGAGCATTATAACCGATTGTATCCCCTCGCCTTTAAGCTTCCTTACGGCCTCTCCAGCCTCGGGCCTCAGTTCATCCCTTACGGCGATTACCCCCTTCAGCCCCTCTTCTCCGGCCAGGACTATGACGGTCTTCCCCTCGCTCTCAAGCGTTTTAATCTTCTCCCTCTCCTCATCGTCTAACTTGTCACAGAGCGCCATGCTGCCTATGCAGTAGTTTTTTCCGCTTATTACGGCCCTGGCCCCCATGCCCGTTACGGCCTCGAACTCATTCAACTCATAAAGTTCCAGTCCCTTTTCCCTGGCACTTCTTAATATCGCCTCGGCGAGGACGTGCTCGGAGCGGCTCTCTATGGAGGCGGCAAGTTTGAGGACCCCCTCTTCGTCGCCTCCTCTGAAAGGGATAATATCGGTTACCACTGGTCTTCCAACGGTTAAAGAGCCGGTCTTGTCAAAGGCGATGGCCTTTATCTTTGAGGCGGCCTCAAGGTAGGCTCCTCCCTTTATCAATACGCCGTGCCTCGCGGCGTTGGCCACGGCGGCCACAACCGAGACGGGTATTGAAAGGGCGATGCCGCATGAGCAGGACACGACCAGGACGACAAGCCCCCGGTAAAACCACCCGCTGAAGCCCCCGTATAAGATGGAGGGAACGATTATGACGAGGAGGGCGAGGGTGAACATTAAAGGGGTATAATAGAGTCCGAAGGTCTCGCCGAAGCGCTGGTAACTCGACCTCTTCGCCTCGGCCTTCTCGACGTAATGGATTATCCTGCCCAGAGTCGAGTCCTCGAAGGGCCTTGTCACGGCAACCTCCACGGCGCCCCTCTGGTTTATACTCCCGGCGTAGACCTCCATACCCGGGCCTTTCTGCACCGGCATGGACTCGCCCGTAATGGGCGACTGGTCAACGGAGGTAGTACCCTTCAATATCTTTCCGTCAAGGGGCACCTTCTCGCCGGGCCTGATAATAACGACGTCGCCCACGACCACATCATCGGCGCTTATGACGACCTCTTTTCCATTCCTCCTTACGAGAGCCTCCTTGGGCGCTATCTCCATAAGCGCCCTCACGGCGCCCCTTACCCTGTCCGCGGCATAGGCCTCCAGAACGTCTCCGAGGGAATAGATGAGGACAAGGAGTGCCGACTCCTCCCAGAGCCCCAGCGCGGCGGCCCCGGCGGCCCCGACCACCATGAGCGTCCTTATGTTGGGCCTCAGGGTCTTTAGCGCGGCTATCCCCATCCTCGCCGGATAGTAGCCGCCGACGAGGGTGGCCGCCGCGTAGAGGAACGTCGCCTTTGCATGCGAAACCCGGAAGATGTGCTCGAGTATCAATGTGGCGAGTATTATAAGGCCGCAGGCCGAAAGGGTGACTATCTTGGGCTCCTTCCACCAGGGCCCTTTTTCCTCTTTCACCTTCTTTTTGCGGGCCTTCATGCCCGTTGAGGATATAGCCCTCAAGAGGTCCTGCTCCTTCAAGACCTTTTCGTCAAAGGAGGCATTGAGGGTGCCTGTCATGACATTTATCTCAAAGGAGGAAATCCCCTTGAGACCTTTCAAGGCGCCCCTTATTATCCGCGCCTCGTCCTCGCAGTCAAGGCCCTCTATATAGAGGGTAGTCTCTTTCATTGTACGAACTCCCGCTTCCGGTTATAACCCCTTAACAAGGGATATCACAGTATATACCCCCGGGGCAAAGTCTTCAATACAGGGTGGTCCGCTTACCCGGAGTCTTACGCGCCGCGATCCCGCCGGTTCCAGCGCCCCTTGAAGCGCGCCTGCCTGCGACACCCGTCCTTACTCCCTGCCCGATTAAATCGCCGCTTCCCCCTCTTCAAGGGTCTTTATCCTGACGGAGCGCTCTATGTCATAAACAAAGACCTTCCCGTCTCCGGGTTTTCCCGTATGAGCGGTCTTCGTGATGGCGTCGACCACCCTGTCAACGAGTTCGTCCTTGAGCATAACCTCTATCCTTACCTTCGGGACGTAGTCTATGAGGTCCTCTATAACCCTGTGGGGGCTGTCCTTGCACTTCTCCTTGCCGAAACCCCTGCAGTCGGAGACTGTCATTCCCGGAAAACCCGGTATCTCCTGCAGGGCCTTTGTAACGGCGGAGAGTTTAACAGGCTGGATAAAGGCCTTAACTTCTTTCATTGTTTCTCCTCCTTTTTTTGTCGTAGAGGCGGCCGGGGTCAACGGGCCGCCCTCCTTTAATACTCAACCTTCTTCTCCTCGAACCACCTGTAAAGCGTCGGCAGGACGATAAGGGTCAGAAGCGTCGATGTTATAAGCCCGCCGATTACAACCGTTGCCAGGGGTTTTTGTATCTCCGAGCCGGGCCCCGTGGCAAAGAGCATGGGGATAAGCCCGAGGATAGCAACAAGGGCGGTCATGAGCACGGGCCTCAGTCTCCTTTCGCAGCCCGTCAGTATCGATTCCTCGAGGCCGAGCCCTTCTTCACGGAGTTTGTTGATGTACGATACGAGCACCACCCCGTTCAGGACCGCCACGCCGAAGAGCGCGATAAAGCCCACGGAAGCGGGTACGCTCAGGTATTGTCCTGAAATCCAGAGGCCCACAATCCCGCCTATGAGCGCGAAGGGGAGGTTCAGGATAATAAGGGCGGCGTACTTGAGTGAGTTAAAGGCCGAGAACAATATGAAGAATATAAGCGCGATGGTGAGCGGCACTATTATTGACAACCTCTTCATCGCCCTCTGCTGGTTCTCAAAGGCCCCGCCCCAGGTTATATAGTACCCCGGAGGCAATGTCACCTCGCTTGCTATCCGCTCCTGCGCCTCCTGAACGAAACCGCCGATGTCCCTGCCGTCCACGTTAGACTCCACAACGATCCTTCTCTTGGACATTTCCCGGCTCACCTGCACGGGCCCATCGGAGATGGATACCTTCGCCAGTGAACCCAGCGGTATATCGGCGCCGTTCGCGGCCCTCAGGAAGATGTTCTCTATGGCATCAACGGAGTTCCTTCTGTTTTCCGGGAACCTCAAAAGCACGGCGAACCTCCTGTCGCCCTCAAAGACCTCTGTTGCGGACTTGCCGCCTATGGCCGTTTCCACTATCTCCTGTATGTCGGCCACGTTTATCCCGTACCTCGCAATCTTCCGCCTGTCTATGTCCACGGTAAGGTAGGGCTGGCCCGCGGTCTGCTCCACCCTCAGGTCGGCCACCCCTCTGACCTTTGAGACGGCCCGGGATATCTCTTCAGCCTTTTTCCTCAGAACATCCATGTCGTCACCGAATATCTTTATGGCTATCTGGGACTTTACCCCGGAGATAAGTTCATCGACGCGCAGGGCTATGGGCTGGGTGATGTTAAAGCCCACACCGGGTATCTTCTCGAGCTCCTCTCTTATCTTCTCCACGAGCTCTTCCTTGGTCTTGGCCGTTGTCCATTCCTCCCTGGGCTTGAGGATTACTATGGGGTCGCTTACGTTGGGCCCCATTGGGTCTGTCGCTATCTCCGCGGAGCCTATCTTGGAGACCATCGACTCGACCTCGGGGAAACGCATAATCGTCTGCTGGACCTTCTTTTCTATCTCTATCGATTCGGGCAGCGATATGCTCGGCAACCTTATTACCTGCGTGGTAAGGGAGCCCTCGTCAAGGGAGGGTATGAACTCCGCCCCGAGAAAGGGGAAGAGGGCGAGGCTCGCCGCAAGCGCCGCAATGGCGATGGCCAGTACCCTGAACTTTCTCTTGAGCGACCAGGCGAGAAGAGGCATGTATATCCTCTTGAGCCACCGTAACAGGAAGACGTCCTTATCGCTGCCGCCCTTCAGGAAGAGAGATGCGAGCACGGGCGAGAGGGTCAGCGATATTACGAGGGAGGCAAAGAGCGCTATGCTTATGGTATAGGCCATGGGGCTGAACATCTTGCCCTCCATGCCCTGAAGGGTAAAGAGCGGCAGGAAGACGATGATAATAATGATTACGCCGAAGACGATGGGTCTTCCCACCTCCTTGGCCGACTCGAAGATTACATGGAGACGGCTCTCCTTTTTAAGGTCCTTCTCCGAAAGGTCCCTGAAGATATTCTCTATCATCACCACGGAGCCGTCCACCATCATGCCCACGGCTATGGCCAGACCCCCCAGAGACATGAGGTTGGCCGTAAGGCCCATCCACTGCATGACTATAAAGGTGATCAGCGCCGCAACAGGCAGCGTCGTGGCCACGATTAACGCGCTCCTTATATTGCCGAGAAAGAGGAAAAGGACCGCCACCACGAGGAGCCCACCTTCACCGAGGGCGTCCGTAACCGTCTTGAGACAGGCCTTTACCAGCTCGGTGCGGTCGTAAAAGGGTTTTATTTTTATGCCTGAGGGAAGGATATTCTTGCTGTTAATCTCGGCGACCTTGGCCTTGACGCCGTCCACGACCTCTCTTGAGCTGGCGCCCCTGAGCATCATCACTATCCCACCCACGGCCTCGCCCTTTCCGTCCTTGACAAGGGCGCCCTGGCGCGTCTCGGGCCCTATGTCCACGCTGGCGATGTCCCTTATGTATATGGGCGTGCCCTTGTGGGATTTGACCACTATATCCTCGATATCCGCTATGGAGCGGATGAGCCCTATGCCCCTTACGAGGTACTGCTCGGATACGTGCTCGATGATATTACCGCCGGCGTTCTCGTTGTTACTGGCTACGGCATCGAAGACCTCGTTGAGGGTGAGGTTGAATTTTCTCAGTTTGTCCGGGTCTATGACGACCTGATACTGCTTGACAAAGCCTCCGAAGGCGTTTACGTCCGTAACCCCCGGCACGGTCTTAAGGAGCGGCCTTACGACCCAGTCCTGCATGGTCCTCAACTCTACGAGCTCCCTGTCGTTGGGAGGGGAGCCGTCGGGTTTTTCCAGCGTATACTGGTATACCTCGCCGAGGCCCGTGGATATGGGGCCCATGGCCGCCTCGGCGCCCTCGGGCAGTTTTTCCTTCGCCTCTATAAGGCGTTCGAGGACGAGCTGCCTTGCGAAATATATGTCCACGTCGTCCTCAAAGATCACCGTAATGACGGAGAGGCCGAACTTCGAGAGCGAGCGCATGTCGGCCATCCTCGGCAGACCCGTCATCTGGATCTCTATGGGATAGGTTATGAGTTTTTCCACCTCCACCGGAGACATGCCCGCCGCCTCGGTGATAACCTGGACTTGAATATTGGTAACGTCGGGGAAGGCGTCGATGGGGAGTTTCTTAAAGGCAAAGACGCCCGCCACCGACAGAAGGACGAAAGCGGTAACTATCAAGAACCTCTGGCGTAGGCCAAAGTAAATGAGCCTGTCTATCATTAATAATGCCTCCTGATTTTCAGTATTCGTTCAAAGCCGCGGCGTCACGCATACGTCCCTGTCACTCTTCGGCCAGTTCGCCCTTTTTTTCTTCGGACTTGAGGATAAAGGCCCCCTTTACGACTATGGCCTCGCCCTCGGCGAGGCCTGAGAGGACCTGGTGAAAGCCGGCGGCCGGGGGGCCCAACTCAACGGGCCGCTTCGCGAAACGGCCCGGACCTTTCCGGACAAAGACAACCGTCTTGCCCTCATCACGCTGTACCGCGCTTTCAGGCACGACGAGGACGCGCTTTTTCCCGGACGTCGAGATTGCTATGGTAGCGAACATCCTGGGCTTCAAGAGCCCTTTTGAATTATCCACTTCGGCCCTTACCTTCACCATCCTCGTATCCGGGTCTATCAGGTCAGCCACATAGGTAATCGTGCCCGGAAAGACCTTTTCAGGATATGGGAGCACACTGACGGCGACGCGCTGGCCTTTTCTTATCTTGGGTATATCCCTCTCCGGTATCTCGGCTATGACCCAGAGGTTTGTGAGGTCCGCGATCGTATAAAGCGATTTTACCGGCTCCACGACCTCGCCGAGGGTAAGGTGGCGTTCAATCACCGTGCCCGAAAGAGGGGCGTAAATGGCCACCCTCGAGTTGATGGTGTGCTCCCTGCCTATGGCCGAGATCTCGGTGTCACTCATGCCCAGGATGTGGAGCCGGTCCTCAGCGGCCTTCAACTCGGTGCGGGCCGAGAGGTACTCGCCTTCGCGCCTCTGGAATTCGCCCGTGGAGATAACCTTTCCCTTGAGTATAATCTTGGCCCTCTCGTAAGATTTTTCCGCTATATCGAAACTCGTCCTGGCCTTCAGGTACTGGCTCTGGGCCTCTCCGATCTCCGTGCTGTCAATAAGCGCCAGCGCCTGGCCCTTCTTTACATAATCGCCGAGGTTGGCGTATACCTCCACGGCCCTGCCCGGTATCCTCGGGCCCACATGGGCGATACGCGTCTCGTCCACGGAGACGACGCCCGAAAAGGAGTACTCCAACTTGAGCGGCCTTCTCGAGACCTGCTCGACCTTTATGCCGGCGTTCTTGACGGCCGCCTCGTCGAGGGAGATAATCCCACCTCCCCCTTTTTCGAGGGCCTTTTCCTGCCCGGCCACGGCCGCCTTCCCCTCTTTCGTTTCATCCTTCGGCCCGCCGCAACCGACGATGAAAACCACCGCGGCCAATACAACAAGGCTCTTCCTGTAAAACATATCTGTATCCCTCCGGAATATTTTTTTTACGGCAGCCCGCCGGCCACTCTCTCAAGAGAGGCGAGCGATGCTTCGAGTTCAAAGAGCGACTGATAGTACTCCATCAAAACAGACCTTGAGACCCTCTGGGCGTCAAGATAGTCGAGAAGCCCGGATTCGCCGTGCCTGTAAGAGATATCGGCTATCCTCAAGGCCTCCCGGGCCTCGTTTAAGAGCCCCTTTTCAAAGACGTCGAGCTGGTCAAATGCTATTAAGTAGTTGCGGTACTCCGAGGTGACGGCCTTTGTCAGTTCCACCCTCGTCCTCGTTACCTCCATCCTTGCCATTGCCAGTTCCGCCCGGGCCGTGGCAATCTCGCCCCTTCTCCGGTTCCAGACAGGGATGGGAAGAGAGAAACCCGCGCCGAAGGACTCCTTGTCCAGTTCCTTGTCGTAAAAACCCATAAGCGTAACGTCGGGAAAGACGGACGCCTTTTCCTGTTTAAGCGAATAAGTCTTTGCCTCCGTCTCTTTTGCGGCCCTGAGCATAAGCGGATGATTTTCAAGGGCGTAGGAGATGAGGTCACTGAGTTCGTATCTCCTGCGAGCGCCATTGAAGCCTCCCTTTATATCGAAGTTCCCTGGCAGGGTGTTGCCAAGGAGCGCGTTTAACGAGGCCTTTGATATGAAGAGGGTGTTTCCGGCCCTGCCCAGGTCCTTTTCGGCCCTCAGTGCCGCGACCTTCGCCTTTACCAGTTCGAACTCCGGGGCCTCGCCGGCATCGACACGGAGACGGACCGACTTCAAAAGCTCCTTTACCGTCCTCAAGTTGTCCCTTGCTATGCCCAGGGTCTTTTTATCTGTTAGGACCCGGAAAAAGGCCTTCTTCACCTCGGCGTCTATCTGAAGGCGCAGGTCATCGAGCCCCATTTCCACCGCCTCCACGGCGGAACGGGCGGCCTTTTTTCTATATATCCTCTTGCCGGGCCATTCCAGAGGCTGGCCGACGCTTACGGAATACTCCTGCCCCGTCCCCCCTGTCTCAAGGGACCTGCCCCTGGCGGCGCCGAATTCCACCTCCGGGTTGGGATAGGCCCCGGCGGATATGAGAGCGCCCCTGCTCGCATCGAGATTAGCCTTGAAGATGGCTACGGACGGGTTTTTTTCAACGGATATGGATAGCACCGCGTCGAGGCCGTAAACTCTCTTTTCCTCCGCTCTCGACGTGCCGTGGCTTGAGAGCAGGAAGGCCGGAAGAACGACTGAGATAATAAAAATGAAATTAAAGAATCTTTTCCCCTTCAAGGATCAGACCTCCTTGTATTTTTTATGAAGATAGAAATACGCGGGCCACGTGTCAGAGATGCGGCGCCGAGGGCCGGAAGCGGGCAAGATCCACGCGGACCACTGCCTGTATCACTTTCCGGCAAAGAGGTGCTTTAGGTAAGTATTTGGGGAGGCTGCAGGATTTCTCCGGGTAGACTGGGAATGTAAAGTTTTGTGATTTTAGACAAAGGCGAGTCAGTACTCCAGAATGAGGCTACGGTGGGGGGTTCGATGTGAGAAAAATTGAGATGGCAGGGACACTGGCATTCGTAAAGAAGGTCGCCGGGAACAGTCGCCTCTCCTCCTTTGTCAAAATCCGCGGACTTGATATCCGCCGTCTTGATTAGCGATTTACCCTGAACCACGGAAGGGCCTGTTACATATATGTCGTTCGCGCAGGTAAGCCCGCCTACCTGGAGGATGAAGATTGCGAGGAGTAAAAAAATGATTGATTTTATAGCTGAGGAAAATATTTTCATATTTTTATACTTTTGTAATTTACCAATTTCATACCTCACAGTCAAGGGATATAATAATTGCTCCTTTTGTAGCGGACGATTCGCCGCGTCTTTTGTTCAAACATTTTTTGGTCGACGTACCGCTGAAGAATAATAAAAATGCCGGCGCGTCAAGTGAATTTTAAACAGAAAACCCCCATCGGCCGGTGCGGCCGATGGGGGTTAAATTAGATACCGATATTCCAGGGTTCTATGCGCTGAACTTCCTCCTTAAAAAGGCTAAACCCACCAGGGCGGAACCAAAGAGGAGGAGTGTCGAGGGTTCCGGCACGGCGGTACGCGTTGTAATGGTTCCAATTAACTCGGCACTCGCCGTTGACCCCTCATACACATGAAACTCGTTCATAGAAGCAAACCCCCCGCTGGTTATGCTGCCAAACCCAGAGAAAGCTAATGTATATTCTGTATCACCCAGTGTAAAACTTGTGCCGGGGAAGACCGTGGGAAAGACCACATAGTCGGCATCTATGGCAGGGACCCCGACGTTTAGTGTGTTTATAAGGTTTAGAGAGTAATTAAAGTTTTCAGACAAGCCTGTAGGGCTGGTCAGGTTGAGACTAATCAGCAGATCCACATTGTCGGCCTGTGTGCCGCTGTAGATTGTACCATTAAAATAATTCAAGGTGCCAAAGGAAAAAAGGGTATTAAAATCGGTTGCGATAGTGTTTCCCGTAAAGTTCAAAGAAGAAGAGGGACCTCCATGAGCGCCGGTACCCCAGGTAAATGTATCTGTTCCAACTCCTGTAGTTACCATGGTGCCAGGTCCGGATGGATTTGTGAAGATACCGGTACTGTTGCCTTCAATAGGCGCCGCTTGAGCACTATAGGAAAGCAAGACGATAGACAGGACAGCGAGTAGTATCTTAAAGCCCCTCTTCAGACCCATTTTAATCCTCCATACTCACAGCTTTGAATAGGCTATTACGAACGTTTACTGGTAACTAGAAAATATAACTATTATAAGTACGCAAAAAAAATGCCAAACCATCTCCTTACATAAGATCCTGTTTTTGTTGAGAATTACAAGTAATCGATGATTATGAACACATTGAAGTGTAAAAGTTATTGACACCATCATAAGCCACAAATCAGCGTTAGCATCAAAAAAACATTATAATTCAAAAGGTTGCGATAGAAAAAGGGGCTGAAATAAAGTATAAGAAATCTTGACACCCTGTCAGGTTTTTTTACAGTTTCCGGCGAAGAAGAAGGAATCGGATATTCAAGGGAGAGAGTTTTGTATGTT
>BTQV01000018.1:12500-13818 GCA_036986055.1 Thermodesulfobacteriota bacterium | reverse complement strand
GTTTTATATACGTTGTCATTTCTGGCGGGATTACGAAGCACAGCCTCGAGTAGTTTTTGAAGTTTCTTCGACTGACGGATAATGACTTCTTTATTCTTTGCGATTTTCTTTGCAGATTGCGTCTCCGAAAGAATTACAGGGATTTTAAAAGACTCCCAATTTGGACCTTTCAAATTACCAAAAGAATCGAGGATGACTTTCTGGCGATTTTTCTTAAACTCCATCTCAACCTGATTTCCTGTAATAATTTTATCACGATTGCCGTCAATATGTTTGAGGATTGATAGCACGGCAGAGCCTTGCGGATATCGATAAAAATCGAGAAGAATATTTGTATCGATAAATATTAAGGAATCCATGCCTGTTTCCTTGGGGATTAATGACCGATTTATTTCCCCTATAAAATCTTTGCCCCACTCTATCAAGAAATCAAAATCCTGTCAAAGAGGGAAAGTAATCTGCTTTACAGGACAAAATCAAAAAAAATTTTAAAACCACGGTGATGGGGTGAGGGGACCTTGGGGTGGGGCGGTCTTCCGGGGGACGGGCGGGGTGTCGGGGAGGGTGTCCGAGCGAATGGTCAAGGCCATGAGCGAGTTAAGCGGGTCACGCCGCGGGGTGGAAGGCCGCCGGGGAGGTAGTGGAGCGAACCCCATCACCAAAAAAGGCCCGGAGGGCCGCAAACTGAGCAGGGTTAAGGCAGAGGGCATTAATAAAAAGGGGCTGTAAATCCTAAGATTTACAGCCCCAGTCAATAATTTTGCAGATACCGCTTCTCGCCCGGTTCAGAGATCGTTGAATTCCTCCACGCTAACCCCTGCCTGTTTTATAATCTTTCGTAGGATACCGGGGCCGAGTTCCTTGTGCTGTGGTATGGATAGCGTATATTGATAGCCCTCCTTTATCATCATCACATGGGAGCCTTTTTGTCTGGCTACCGTCCATCCTACCTTCGCAAGTTTACTTACAGCCTCGGACCCTGAGCAGGGTTTTAGGCCCTTTCCCATTTAAATGGCGACCTCAGTGAGACTGGCAGGGTCGATCTTGCTTTTTTTCTCCATTACCTCAAGCCATCCCTCAACGGCCTCCTTGATATTGTCGAGGGCCTCTTCCCTTGTCTGCCCCTGTGAGAGGCATCCGGGCAGGGCAGGGACCTCGGCCACGAAAAACCCGGCCTCGTCACGCTCGATGAGTACATGAAGTTTCATATTGTCACCCCTATTTAGTTTGTTATTAAAGTCTATCAAGAAATAAATTGCCTGTCAAAGAGGGCAAGTCAGCCAATATTCTGTCAAGGTTAGGGGGTGTTTTTAACCCC
>BTQV01000018.1:0-10000 GCA_036986055.1 Thermodesulfobacteriota bacterium | reverse complement strand
CTTAAACCGGGATATCCGTCACCCGGATGACCTACCCTTCTCCGTCACCCCTTCGTTCAAACGTTTATCAGGTGGTACGGGAATATTAACCCGTTTTCCATCGCCTACGCCTCTCGGCCTCGGCTTAGGACCCGACTAACCCTGGGCGGATTAACCTTCCCCAGGAAACCTTGGGTTTTCGGCGTGCGGGTTTTACACCCGCATTTACGCTACTCATCTCAGCATAAGCACTTCCAGTTCCTCCAATGGTCCTTTCGGTCCACCTTCACAGGTTGCTGGAACGCTCCCCTACCATTCGCAAGATCCGAAGACCTTACAAATCCGCAGCTTCGGTAGCAGGCTTGAGCCCCGTTAAATTTTCGGCGCAGAATCACTAGACCAGTGAGCTATTACGCTTTCTTTAAAGGATGGCTGCTTCTAAGCCAACCTCCTGGGTGTCTATGTAATTCCACATCCTTTCCCACTTAGCCTACTTTAGGGACCTTAGCTGGCGGTCTGGGCTGTTGCCCTCTCGTCCATGGAGCTTATCCCCCACAGACTGACTCCCGTGATAGAAGTTACCGGTATTCGGAGTTTGGTTGGATTTGGTACCCGGTGAAGGGCCCTAGTCCATCCAGTGCTCTACCCCCGGTACTTAATTCACGAGGCTATACCTAAATATATTTCGGGAAGAACCAGCTATCACCAGTTTTGATTAGCCTTTCACTCCTACCCACAGCTCATCCGAGCAATTTGCAACTTACAACGGTTCGGGCCTCCGGGCCGTGTTACCGACCTTTCACCCTGGCCATGGGTAGATCAACTGGCTTCGGGTCTACTCTACGCGACTGAATCGCCCTGTTAAGACTCGCTTTCGCTACGGCTCCACCTCGATCGGCTTAACCTTGCCACGCAAAGTAACTCGCTGAGTCATTATGCAAAAGGCACGCCCTCAGGCAGATCCCCGAAAGGATATAGCCCTCGGACTGTTTGTAGGCCTACGGTTTCAGGTTCTATTTCACTCCCCTCCCGGGGTTCTTTTCACCTTTCCCTCACGGTACTGGTTCACTATCGGTCGTTAGGTAGTATTTAGCCTTGGATGATGGTCCACCCGGATTCCCACAGGATTTCTCGTGTCCCGTGGTACTTGGGATACCTCTAAGGCGTTCCGGAATTTCGTGTACGGGGCTATCACCCACTATGGCCGGCCTTTCCAAGCCGTTCCACTATCCCGAACCGTCCTACATCGAGGTCCCGCAACCCCCCGGGATATTGCTACCCCGGGGTTTAGGCTGTTCCCGTTTCGCTCGCCGCTACTCAGGGAATCTCAATTGATTTCTTTTCCTGGGGGTACTGAGATGTTTCACTTCCCCCCGTTCGCCTCTTAAGCCTATGTATTCAGCTTAAGATGACCGGGTTTTACCCGGCCAGGTTTCCCCATTCGGAAATCCCCGGATCAAAGCCTGTTTGCGGCTCCCCGAGGCTTATCGCAGCTAACCACGTCCTTCATCGCCTCCTAACGCCAAGGCATCCACCGTAAGCCCTTAGTAGCTTGACCATTACTTTTTCAGTTCAACCTTACGACGTTCTGGTCAATAGTCGACCACGAACGCAGGGGTCAAACCGATTGAAACTCGGTCTTACTCTCAGCGTCTTGATTGTTACTCTATTCGGTTGTCAAAGAGCGTATCTAAAGCCCTCGAAGAGGGCGTACTACACTTATTAAAAAACTCTTATCTTTCCAGAAAACCGGCCCGTTTCTTTAAACCGGCCACCTTCTGTTTTAAGACCAGCCACCTTCTGCTTTCAAGCCGCCGCGTCTTTTAAGCCAGCCGCCTTCTGGTGGAGGTAAGCGGGATCGAACCGCTGACCTTCTGGTTGCAAACCAGACGCTCTCCCAACTGAGCTATACCCCCAGGGACAAGACATCCCCTCACCGCTTCCATGTGAAACCGGTGAAAGGCGACACTAAAAGTCCTGGTGGGCCTGGAAAGATTCGAACTTTCGACCCCACGCTTATCAAGCGTGTGCTCTAACCAGCTGAGCTACAGGCCCTATTGTATGCCCTGGGCCTTAAAGGTCGATTCAAGCACTGGGCCTTAGGTTCAGCGTTTAAGGCCGGAGCTTGGGCCCGAAAAATTGAGTCTGCTCTTAAAAAACTAAATAGCAAGCTGCAGCCGGTCAAACTTTAATCAGGTTTTAGAGTATGTGCCCGTAACTCGGTTAAACCGGGTTACGGACCGGTTCTCCATAGAAAGGAGGTGATCCAGCCGCAGGTTCCCCTACGGCTACCTTGTTACGACTTCACCCCAATCGCCAGCCATACCTTAGGCGGCTGCCTCCCTTGCGGGTTAGCCCACCGACTTCTGGTATAACAGACTTTCGTGGTGTGACGGGCGGTGTGTACAAGGCCCGGGAACGTATTCACCGCGTCGTGCTGATACGCGATTACTAGCGATTCCAAGTTCATGCAGTCGAGTTGCAGACTGCAATCCCAACTGGGGCCGGCTTTTTAGGATTAGCTCCACCTCGCGGTATTGCAACCGTCTGTACCGGCCATTGTAGCACGTGTGTAGCCCTGGACATAAAGGCCATGATGACTTGACGTCATCCCCACCTTCCTCCGGCTTAACGCCGGCAGTTCCCTTAGAGTGCCCGGCATTACCCGATGGCAACTAAGAGTAAGGGTTGCGCTCGTTGCGGGACTTAACCCAACACCTCACGGCACGAGCTGACGACAGCCATGCAGCACCTGTCACGGAATTCCCCGAAGGGCACTCCCCTGTTTCCAGGGGATTCTCCGGATGTCAAGCCCAGGTAAGGTTCTTCGCGTTGCGTCGAATTAAACCACATGCTCCACCGCTTGTGCGGGCCCCCGTCAATTCCTTTGAGTTTCAGCCTTGCGACCGTACTTCCCAGGTGGGGTACTTAATGCGTTAGCTGCGGCACAAAGACTTTAAAAAGTCCTTACACCTAGTACCCATCGTTTAGGGCATGGACTACCAGGGTATCTAATCCTGTTTGCTCCCCATGCTTTCGCGTCTCAGTGTCAGTATCGGTCCAGGAAGCCGCCTTCGCCGCCGGTGTTCCTCCTGATATCTACGCATTTCACCGCTACACCAGGAATTCCACTTCCCTCTCCCGTACTCTAGCTTGACAGTATCACAGGCAGTTCCCCGGTTAAGCCGGGGGCTTTCACCTGTGACTTATCATGCCACCTGCACGCCCTTTACACCCAGTAATTCCGAGCAACGCTTGCATCCTACGTATTACCGCGGCTGCTGGCACGTAGTTAGCCGATGCTTCCTTGGGGGGTACCGTCAACCCCGGTGGATATTAGCCACCGGGGATTTCTTCCCCCCCGACAGAGGTTTACGACCCGAAGGCCTTCTTCCCTCACGCGACGTCGCTGCGTCAGGCTTTCGCCCATTGCGCAAAATTCCCCACTGCTGCCTCCCGTAGGAGTCTGGCCCGTGTTTCAGTGCCAGTGTGGCTGATCGTCCTCTCAAACCAGCTACCCGTCTTAGCCTTGGTAGGCCGTTACCCTTACCAACAAGCTGATGGGACGCGGACTCATCTCCGAGTGACAGGCCCCGAAGGGTCCCCGCCTTTAACTCCAGGCCCTACAGCCCGTAGTCTTATCCGGCATTAGCCCGCCTTTCGGCGGGTTATTCCAGTCTCGAAGGTAGATTATCCACGCGTTACTCACCCGTGCGCCGCTTTACTCAGTAGCCGAAGCCACCTTTCTCGCGCGACTTGCATGTGTTAGGCACGCCGCTAGCGTTCGCTCTGAGCCAGGATCAAACTCTCCAGTTAAACTGTATATATGGTTTAATTAAAGATCGACTGACTTGATTGATTGCTGCTTGCTATTTAGTTTTCAAAGAGCAGACTTTCCCACGAATAGTACTATAACACTTTTAGCGGCCGGAGGCAAGGGCACAAAAGGCCTCTAAGGCCCCGTCCCTCTCTGCCCCCCTTAAGACCACCTATTCGTGGGGAGACCTAGTATTGTAGATGAAACCGGGAATATGTCAAGGTTTTTTTTACAGCATAACAAAATAAAAAAATAGTCAAGGATTCAAGGGGTTTAACCGGCGGGGTCAGGGGCCTTTACATCGTAAAGGTCTTTGAGTATTTCCCATGCCCCCTCTTTAAGGAGCATCTCGGCGAGTTTTCTTCCCATGGATTCCGCGTCCGCGGCCGTACCGCAGAGAACATCCTTTACAAGCGTCTTGCCGTCGGTGCTCGCCACAAGGCCCGTAAGCCTCAAGCCCCCGCCCTCCGTCAATTCCCCGTAAGCGGCGATAGGCACCTGGCAGCCGCCTTCGAGCCTCTTCAACAAAGCCCTCTCCGCCCTTACGGCCGTGGAGGTCCCGGGGTGGTCGAAGAAGGCAGCAACGTTGTTTATATATTCGTCGTCAACCCTCGTCTCTATGCCCAGGGCCCCTTGACCTATGGCCGGCAGAGAGACCTCAGGGGAGAGGTACTCGGTAACGCGCCCCTCCCATCCCAGCCTCTTAACGCCGGCGCCGGCAAGTATTATGGCGTCGAAGTGCCCCTCGTCGAGTTTTCTTATGCGCGTGTCGACGTTGCCCCTTAACTGTATTATCTCAAAGTCGGGCCTCATGTGAAGTATCTGCGCCTGACGCCTGAGGCTCGATGTGCCTATCTTCGCCCCTTTGGGGAGGTCTTTAAGAAAAACTCCGGTTCTGCTCAGGACCGCGTCCCTTGGGTCTTCTCTCTCTGTTATGGCCCTTAAGTGGAGCCCCTCGGGCAGGGCCGTGGGCACGTCCTTCATGGAGTGTACGGCGAGGTCAATACGCCCGTCAAGGAGCGCCTCCTCTATCTCCTTTACGAAAAGGCCCTTGCCCCCTACCTGCGCAAGGGGTACGTCGGTAATCTTATCGCCCGTGGTCTTTATCCTCTCAAGGGTCACCCCGGTACCGGGGTTTCTCTTCTCAATCTCGGACTTGACCCATTCGGCCTGCCAGAGCGCGAGCTTGCTTCCCCTTGTGCCTATTATTATATTCCTGCCCAATTTCAAATCCTTTCGAGTTCAAAAAATTTTCATTCCGAATTCAATCTTCCAATCGATTGAATTTTTTGAGCGCATCAACAATCACTCCTCGCCCGAGGCCGTCTTTTTAATCTCATTTTCCTCAACCTCGAGGTCGAAGAGTTTTCTTACCGTGTCGATGTACTGGTCGCCTTCCACCTTGGACGCGTCCTTTTTAATCCTCACCACGGGGTTATGGAGTATCTTGTTCACCACCGACCGGGTCATGGCGTCGAGGGTCTTTTTATCTTTCTCCGAGAGGCCGTCGAGCGAGGCCATGGCCTTTGAGAGCTCGTCCTTCCTTATCCCGTCGCAGAAATTCCTGAGGGCTATTATGGTAGGCACCACGTCGAGGGACTTTATCCACCGGTAGAACTTGTCTATCTCCTCGTCGATTATATTCTCGGCCTCTCCGGCCTCCCTGACCCTCTCGTTGAGGTTGGACTGGACGACGCCCTGGAGGTCGTCTATGTCATATACGTAGGCGTTGTCCACGTTGTTCACAAGTGGGTCGATGTTTCTGGGAACGGAGATGTCTATAAAGAACATGGGGCGGTACTTCCTCTCTTTCAATACCTCGCGGACTTGCTCCTCCCTGATAAGAAAACTCGACGCCCCTGTGGAGGTGATGACTATATCCACGTTTTTAAGGTATGCCGGGTATTCCCTGAACATTATGGCCGTGCCTGAAAAGCACCTTACCATCTCCAGGGCCCTCTCGTAGGTCCTGTTGGTGACGAGTATCTCGCGTATGCCGTTATTAAGGAGATGTCTTGCCGCGAGTTCCGCCATCTCTCCCGCGCCTATGAGCATAACGGACTTGCCCGTCAGGTCGTCGAAGATCTTTTTCGCCAGTTCCACGGCGGCGAAACTTATGCTGACGGCCGCTTCGCCTATCTTTGTCTCAGTCCTTATCCTCTTGGCCACCTGGAAGGCCTTGTGGTAGAGCTTGTTTACAATAATACCAGCGGCGTCGTGCTCAACGGCCTGGCTGTAAGACTCCTTCACCTGACCGAGTATCTGCGGCTCGCCGAGCACCATTGAGTCGAGCCCGGCGGCGACGCTGAAGAGGTGTTTTACAGCCCCCTCGGCCTGGTACGTGTAGAGATGTTCGTCAAGGGTTTCGATTGGTATATTGTGGGAGTCGGACAAAAACCTCTTTATCTGCCAGATGCCCTTTTCCATGTCCGGGGTGATGGCGAGGACCTCCACCCTGTTGCAGGTGGACAGTATTACGCCCTCGTTAAGGCCGTAATTGTTAAGTAGCCTTCCGAGGGCTTCGCCGAGCCTTTGCCTTGGAAAGGACAACTTCTCCCTTATCGCCACAGGGGCCGTCTTATGGTTAAGCCCTACTATTACCAGGTTCATCTACCGACCATTCCCTCTTTAATGCGTTCCAGAAAAAACCCCGTAAAAAAAATCATTTTACTTGATGCCGTGCGCCCCGCCCATGGCGAAGTTTATTATGAAAAAGGACCCTATAAGGACCATAAAGGCCGTTGACGAAAGTATCGCCGCCTTCCTGCCCCTCCAGCCCGAGGTGAGCCTCCCGTGAAGGAGCGCGGCGTAGAGGAACCACGTTATAAGAGACCAGATTTGACGCGGCTGCCAGAGCCAGTAACTCCCCAGCATATAGTCCGACCATATGGCTCCCGTTATCATGGCGAGCGTCAGGAGCGGAAAGCCGTACTGGAGGCACCTGTAGTTCAATTCGTCGAGGAGTTCCAGTGAGGGCAGTATATAGTACAGCCCCTTTAACTGCCTCCTCTTGAGATAACGTTCCTGGATCATGTACATGACGCCGAGAAAAAAGGCGAGGGCGAAAAAGGCGTTGCCGAGGAACGCGAGCACCACGTGCACCGGGAGCCAGTAACTCTTCAGCGCCGGCGCCAGTGGAACGATCTCGCTTGGGAAGAAGGAAGCCGTAATTATGAGGACGAAGGCGAAGGGGGTTATGAATGCCCCGAGCACCCTCATCTTGTATCTTACGAGGATGACCATGTAAAGCGCCACGGTTATCCATGAAAAAAAGGTCAGCGACTCGTGCAGGTTCGTTATCGGCGTCCTCCCCGCCCAAAACCACCTGCTTATGAGGGTAAGGGTATGGAAGGCGAACCCTCCGATAAGAATCCACTGCGCCACCCTTATAATCGGCTCCTTCCTCACTATGAGGTACCCGATGTAGACGAAGGTGGCTACGAGATACGCGATAACGGCTATGTGAAAAAACAGGTTGCTCAAGCACTTTCCCTTTATTCAATAAACAAAAGGACGCGGACTGTCTGGCAGACATCTTCAAGCGCGTCCGGCCTTTCTTTTACCCCGCCCGGCAGGCCCCTTAACCAACTCAATACCGAGGGCCCCGAGGGTGACTCCACTTCCGAGAAGGCTATTGAGGAAGCCGTTTATTTCCGCCTCGTCACCTTCTTTTATCCACCGGGGAAGGGGTGAGTCGAGAAGGGCGTTGATTAATCTGTCTTTTTTATCACTTTTTACCTTGATTTTCAATAACCTCTTCCTCACCGCGCCGGCTATCTCCATAAAGGCCCCGTACTCAGGCCCAAAGGACCTTTCCAACTCCTTACGGATTTTTTTCGAAAGCGCCGGGCATTTACCCGCCGTGGAAATGGCTATAGTAAGGTCTCCCCTCGTCACAACAGAGGGCGAGATAAAGGTGGAAAGGCCCGGGTCGTCGACGACGTTTACGGGAATTTTAAGCGCCGCGGCCTCTTCGAATATTTTTTCGTTTACCGCCTTCGAGCCTGTCGCTGAGATTACAAGCCGGGCACCTTCGAGGTCGCCGCTCCTGAAGGACCTCTTTATATGTTTTACCGTCTTATTATCGATCAATTTTTTTAATTCTTCCGTGACCTCCGGGCTTATGACCGTAACCACGGCCCCGGCCCTGAGAAGCGCCGCGACCTTCCTTTCGGCCACGCCCCCGCCGCCTATGACCATTGCCGGTCTTTTTTCTATCGCCAGGAATACTGGGTAATAGTTCATGGGCGGAAAGTTAACCCTGAAGGTTGATCGACCCCCGGGCGGGACAAACATGTCCCGCCAAAAGGGTCTGTATAAGGAAATATAAGGAGCAGGTCTTTAAGCAATCGCACCAATATTATCGCCTGAAAAGATTAAAATTACGTGAATTTTTTTCATAAAATTTTGTAATCTTTTAAAAGGGATAGGCTCGTGAAATAAAAAGATTGTAAGCACCCTTACATCTTTTGTCAACGTGGCCGGGTATTCTCATATCAACTGGAAATCCCCGCCAGTAATGGAAAAACTTTTTTTTAAAAAACCTGTATACTTAAAGAAAAAACAAGGAGGCCGGCTATGGACATTCAGAAGAAGAACGAGGAGGTTTTCGCCGTGATAAAGCAAAAATTCGGCTTCGTGCCCAACCTCTTCAAGACACTCTCAGTAAGCCCGGCCGTCTCAGAGGTATACTTGAGGGGTTTCGAGGCCATGGAGGGCGCGTCTCTTGACAACAGAGAAATCCAGGCCCTGAACCTCGCCGTATCAACGGAGAACAACTGCAACTACTGCAAGGCCGCCCACACGGCAACGGGAAAGGGGGCCGGGGTCTCGCCCGAGGACCTTGCTCTGATCAAAGAGGGCAAATCCCCGAAGGACGAAGGGCTCAATGCCCTCGTCACCGCGGCCCGCTTAATCGTCAGAAAAAGAGGGCACTTGACGGAAGAGGAACTCGATACCATTGGGGCCATGGGCGTTAATAGGGGCAAGGTCTACGAAATAATCGCAATAATAGGCTTAAAGACCATAAGCAATTACGTCAACCACATAGCGAATACGGAGATAGACCGGGAGTTTCAAGGAGGATAAGAGGGGGGATTTTCTGCGTTCACCGGGGTTGATTATAACTAAAACTCCTCCGTGGGGGAGGGGTTTTGTTACAGGTACAGCCTAGGCGCGCAAGTGACCTTGAAACGGTTTTTGAGGCGCGCACCATTTCAGCACCTGCCGCCACAAGCCAGGAACTCTTTGACATGAACTCCCCTTACATATATGTGACGAACTCGGGCTCGATGAAGCTCCTTAGAATATCGCACCTCGCGACAACGCCGACAAGACGGCCCTTGTTGGTTACAGGCACCCTTATGATGTTATGCTCCACCATGACCTTGGCGACTTCTTTCAGAGACAGTTCCGCATCTACTGTTACTGGGCTTTTGGACATGAGGTCACCGGCTGTAAACCTGTTAAGTTCCTTGCCTGCCTGTATCTTTTTGAGGAGATCGAACTCGGTCACCGTGCCCACGACTTTTCCGTTATCGTCGGTAACGGGCATGCCGCTGTAAAGTCCCGAAAGCATCTGCAGGGCGATGTCCCTCGCCGGAGCGTTCTTTCTCGCCGAAACCACGGGCCTTGTCATAACGTCCTTTGCTTTAAGTCCCTTCATTATCATCACCCCTTTCTATTTTAATTTTATCCCAAAAGGCCGGGATTGCAATAAGAGGGGGGTTAACTTCCCCTCCCTGCGAGGGAGGGGATAGAGGGGAGGGTGAACACCTCTTTGGCAGGTATTGGCTAACCTGCACCCCTGCCTTAACCCTGCTCAGTTTGCGGCCCTCCGGGCCGCTTCTGGCGATGGGGTTCGCTCCACCGCCAACTGGATGCCCCCCCTTTTTAAAAGGGGGGCTGGGGGGGGATTTAAAAAGGGGGTTTTGTGAGCCTCTTTATATACGGATTGGGGTGTTAGTGTCTTTGACAGGATTTTGCCCTTTTGATAGACTGGGAAAAAAGGTTTTTTTAAATAAAACTGCCAATTTTTTTTGTTCGCAAAAAAAATCTTCATGACTTTAACACGGTGGGCCGTGCACGCCCTCGCCAATCAGCAACGGATGAAGGATAATTTTTTCCCTTTGAGTGTGCTACAGGAATTTGGGGTGGACCGGAGATGATACCTCAAATCGTCAAAGGAGATTTATTAAAGCAGGA
>BTQV01000017.1:0-14175 GCA_036986055.1 Thermodesulfobacteriota bacterium | reverse complement strand
TTGAAGGGCCTGGAGGTACTCGAACAGGTGGAGACACCGGGGCTCGGAAACAGGATAGTGGAGCCGGCGTTCAAGGACCAGTTCAAAGGTGTTGAGGTAAGGCCCAGAATAGAATATATTAAATACAGAAAACCGGAGAAGCCCAACCAGATTCAGGCCATTACAGGGGCCACCATATCTTCAACGGCGGTGGTCAATAATATTAACAAGGCCGTAGAGAAGGTTAAGGCTCTTTTCACAACCGAGGATTTTTTATCAGTTAACGTTGATGATGTTAAGGACGCTGAACCCGAGAAAGCTGAACCCGAGAAAAAGGAAGAGCCCGGCAAACGTTGAAGGTTTTCCGGCCTTAAAGGCCGCGACCGGGGCAAAGAGTTTTTATCCCAATCCAAGGAGAAAGACCTGTGGCAGTTGAACAGAACGCCTCTCTCGCCTATGAGTTCAAAAAGGGTCTGTGGCAGGACATAGCCCCCTTCAGGCTCGTCCTGGGGCTCTGTCCTTCGCTGGCCGTTACTAACTCGGTGATAAACGGCCTGTCCATGGGGTTGGCCACCCTTGGCGTACTCTTTGTTTCATGCGTTATCGTCTCTTTTGTGAGGAAATTAGTAGCCCCGCAGGTGAGGATAGCCGCCTACGTGGTTATTATAGCGACCATTGTGACCGTGACGGACCTCTTTCTTCAGGCGAAGTTTCCGCCTATATCAAAGGCCCTGGGCCCATACGTGCCCCTTATAATAACAAACTGCATAATACTGGCGAGGGTCGAGGCCTTCGCCCAGAAGAACCCCGTGCTCCCCACGATGATGGATTCGCTGGGTACTGGCCTTGGCTTTACCTTTGCGCTTATCATCATAAGTATAATAAGGGAGCTCCTGGGCTTCGGGTCGATACTCAACATACATATCCTCGGGTCATGGTTCAGGCCGTGGATAGTGATGATCCTTCCGGCAGGGGCCTTCCTCGTCATGGGCGGTCTCATCGCCACGGTAAATTACATCTCTCATAGAAGTGAAGCAAGGCAGAGAGCGGGTTAGGAGGCGGATTTGGAATTAATTATAGTTTTTATATCGGCGTCCCTTGTAAATAACTTCGTCCTTACCTATTTCCTCGGCCTCTGCCCCTTTGTGGGGGTTTCCAACAAGACTGAGAACGCGCTGAACATGGGGCTCGCCACGACCTTTGTCATGACCCTTACGGCGGCCGCCACATGGCCCGTCTACCACTATATACTCATGAGGTTCAACATCCCGTTCCTCGAGTATGTCTCTTTCATCATCATAATAGCCGCCCTCGTTCAGATAGTGGAGATGTATATCAGGAAGTCGAGCCCCGGGCTTTACAGGTCGCTGGGCATCTTCCTCCCGCTTATCACGACGAACTGCGCCGTGCTTGGGCTCGCGCTCTTCATGGTATTGAGGGATTATAATTATTTGAAGTCCATCATCTTCGGCTTCGGCGCGGGCGTGGGCTTTACGCTGGCGTTGCTTATGATGTCGGGAATAAGGGAGGAGCTTGAGTTCGCCGACATCCCCAAGCACTTTCAGGGCACGGCCATAACCATGATAGTCGCCGGCATGATGGCGCTCTCTTTCATGGGCTTCGCCGGGCTCCTGAGGTGATTGCTCCGGTGAAAGGCGCGGCCCGGAGATGATTTTTTGCGGGATATGGACTTGAATCCGTGATATAATTTCATTTTGAAATTAATAATGGAGTTTTTGAAACAATGTCCACTGGAATAATACTTGCGTCGGCTGTGTCCATGGGAGGCATAGGCGCGGCTCTGGCCGCCTTTCTCGCCTTTGCCGACAGGAAATTTCATGTAAAGGAAGACCCGCGTATCGAGAAGATAGTGGACATCCTGCCCGGCACCAATTGCGGCGGTTGCGGCCATCCCGGATGCAGGATGCTTGCCGAGGCCCTGTTGAAGGGCGAGGAGCCGCCCACGGCGTGCGTGGCAGGCGGCAATGATACGGCAGTAAAACTCGCCGGGATCCTTGGCGTGGAGGTGGGTGATACAAAGAGGACGATAGCCGTGGTGCTCTGCAAGGGCGGAAACGCCGAGGCCGTAAGGACCGCGGAGTACAGGGGCGCGCTTGACTGCACGGCGGCGAACCTCACCGGCGGCGGCAAGGCCTGCGTATACGGCTGCCTGGGGTACGGAGAGTGCGTGGACGCCTGCAACTTCGACGCAATGGCCATGGACGATAACGGTCTGCCCGTGGTATTCCACGACAAGTGCGTGGGGTGCGGGGCATGCGCCAGGGCCTGTCCCAGAGACATAATAGAACTCCATCCCGAAGACCATAAGCTCTTCGTCTACTGCAAGAACAGGGACAAGGGCGCCAAGGCCAAGAAGGTCTGCACCGTGGCCTGCATAGGCTGTGGCCTCTGCACAAAAGACTGTAGCGTAGAGGGCGGCATAGTCATGAAGAACAACCTCGCCGAGGTGAACTACGACCTCGCGCCGCAAAACGACGAGTCCACGAAGAGGTGTCCCACAAAGTGCATCCTTTTCGGCATAGAGGAGAGTGTGACGAGGGAGGCCTTCTTATCCAAACACCGGCAGAAAGCCGGTTAGGCCCCGCCTGGCTCCGGACAACCCTTAAACTCCGTTGAAAAACCTTATCTGAAACCCCGCCCAAATTGATTCTATTCCCGGTTTCTGTTCGAGGCCGTCCCATGCCCGGATGCTCATTTATAATTACTAATTTTAAGTTAATAATCTTTTAATTTTCGTTTGTTACCTTAATTTCAATACATACCGCAACACAAAGAAGGTACATTAATGAGGCTTGCACTTAGAAGAGTTCTGCCGGTTGTTTTGTCCCTGGTCCTTTTGATTACACTCATCTCCTGCGGGAATGGGAATACCGGCTCCGCGCGAAAGGACGTGACCGCGGTAAGCGGGGGAGGGGAGACGCGGGACACGCTCTCGCCGGCGTATTTTACGGGGACCGCGGCAAAGGCGTACTGGGTAGCCAAAGAGATACCGGAGGTCCTCGACAGCCTCCACTGTTACTGCGAATGCAAGAAGAACTTCGGGCACAAGAGCCTGCTTACCTGTTACGTGGACAATCACGCCCAGCGTTGCGGCATCTGCCAGGACGAGGCCTTCATGGCCTATGACCTTTACACTAAGGGCCATGATATAGGGTTTATAAGAAAAGCCGTTGACGACAGGTTTTCAAGATAACATCCAGGAGGGGTGACGCGGTGCAGAACAGGAATACAATCATAGGTTTGGTGGCGGCCCTCATAGTCGTGGGCATAGTCGGGTACTTTATCGGCCACAGGACTGCGGGCCGCCGGACGGACTCCAGCATATACAACAACAAGGGGGCGGCAACGGCCGTAAGCCAGTCCGCCAACCGGTCCTCTCTCGTCGCCGACCTCGAGGCCAAACTCAGGGAGAACCCCGACGACACGGACGTGATTCAGACGCTGGCCGATACATACTTCTCCACGAAGCGTTTCGACGACGCCATTAAATTATACAAGCAACTCTCCGTTATCAACCCCGGGGACGTGGACCTGAATAACGAAATAGGGCTGTCGCTCTATTACAAGGGGCAGTCCGAGGAGGCGCTCAAGTATATCGATGAGGGGATAAAGAAGAACCCCTATCATCAGAGGATCTGGCTGACCAGGGGATTTATCCTCGCTTACGGGGTGGGTGACCTTAAAGAGGCGGCCAAGGCATGGGAAAAGGCCAGGGTCCTCGACCCGGCGAGTAACGTGGGCAAGGCCGCGGCCGATTACCTTGTTCAGATAAAAAAAGAAGCGGGAAATAATTAGAAATCAATGCGAGCAAAGGTAAACAAGGCAGCGGTGAGCGAGCCCGCAAGGAAAAAGAAAAAAACAATACCCGCGAAGATCTGGTCTTTCTTCAATTCCCTTAAACTTACTCTCGGGGTATTGTTAACCCTCGCCATAGTCTCCATTATCGGGACGATAATCGAGCAGAACAAGCCAATCGAGGACTATCTGTCGTCGTACGGGCCCGGGTGGACCAAGGTCATACTCTCCATGGGCCTCGACAACATGTTCCATACCTGGTGGTTCAACGCCATCGCCGGGCTTCTTACCGTCAACATCATAGTCTGCACCCTTGAAAGGTTCCCGCCGAAATGGAAGTCGCTTTTAAATCAGGTGCCCAGGGGTAAATTCAGCCCCAGGATGATAGACAACTGTTCCCACAACCAGACCATGCACCTTACCGGCGGCCTCGACGCCACAGCGGAAAAGGTAGTAGGGATATTCAAGAGGAAAAAGTACAAGGTCGTCTCCCACAAGGAAGACGACGGCCTTTACCTCTACGCATGGAAGGGCACCATCGGACGTTTCGGCTCCGACGTGGTTCACATAAGCCTGCTCCTCATACTCATAGGCGCCATCATAGGGGGCGTATACGGTTACAAGGATTTCAGGCTCGTCTACGAGGGCGGCACCATGCAGGTGCCTGACGCGGACTTCAAGGTAAGGCTCGATAAATTCTGGATAGATTATTACGAGAACGGCCAGATACGGCAGTACAACAGCCTCCTGACCGTCATGGAGGATGGCAAAGAGGTGCTTCAGAAGCAGATATGGGTCAACGAGCCCCTTTACTACAAGGGGATACGCTTTTATCAGTCCAGTTACGGTACCGCCTGGGACAAGGTGGAAAGCGCCAGTATAGGCATAGTCAGGAAGGACACCAAGTCCCTCGATTCGACGGCAACTATTAAGTGGGGAGAGAAGAAGAGACTCCCGGGAAGCGAATATTCGGTAAAGCTCATCGGCTATACCTCGGACTTCGCATTCGATGAGAGGACCCGGCAGGTCTTCTCCCAGTCCGCGGACCCCAAGAACCAGGCCGTGAACCTCGAGGTCTACAGGAACGGTAAACTTATCTCCACACCCTGGCTTTTCCTCAAGTACCCGGGCATATTCCCGGCCATACCCGACTCCGAGGACGACCTTGTTTTTGCGGGCTACACGGGTATAATGTACTCCGGCATATCCCTGAACAAGGGGCCGGGCACCAATCTCGTATGGACGGGGTCCGTAATCATGGGGCTGGGGTTTATCCTCGCCTTTTTTATCTTCCACAGGCGCGTATGGATATACCTGAGGGAGACGGACAAGTCGACTGAAATAAAGGTCGGCGGCCTTATAAACAAAAATCAGTTCGCCTTTGAGAATGAACTTAAAAATATAGTTAAAGAGATAAAGTCGGATAAGTCTACTTGAAGTCCCGGGGGGTAGCGGTATGATACTTTCTTTCGTCTTTTTCAGTTTTTCCTTCGCGTTCTATATCCTGAGCACGCTCTTTTACCTCGGCAACGCCGTCTTTAAGAAGAGGTGGCTCGGCCAGATTGCGACGACCCTTGCCATTGTGGCCCTTTTCTCCACCACCATGATACTTATTGCGAGGGCTGGTGAATCGGGGCACGCGCCTTTTTCCAACCTCTATGAGTCGATGGTGCTCTTCGTCTGGGCCTTGAACATAGGCTATCTCCTCATGGAGTACAGGCACAAGTACAAGGTCATGGGCGTCTTTGTAATGACCGTGGCCTCTGTCGCCATGCTCTCCGCCTCCATGCTCCCCTTCAGGTATAAGAGCTCGGGCCAGTTAAACCCTGCCCTCCAGAGCAAATGGCACTGGATGGTGGGCCTCTTTTCCAAGGTGGGCCTTGAAAAGTACGCCATAGGGTGGCTCGACTTTCACGTCTTCACCACGTTCATCGGCTACGCGGCCTTTGCCATAGCCTTCGCCCTGAGCGTGATGTACCTTATCAAGAACGTCTCGGAGATGAAGGGCAAAAAATATTTTATCGCTGGCTCTTTCCCGGACTCGAGGTCCATAGACGAGATAAGTTACAGGGCCATAGCCTGGGGCTTCCCCTTCCTTACCATAGGGATAGTCTCGGGCGCCATGTGGGCGAATTACGCCTGGGGCTCTTACTGGAGTTGGGACCCAAAGGAGACGTGGTCGCTTATAACATGGTTCATCTACGCGGCCTACCTCCACGCCAGGGTAACGAGGGGCTGGAGGGGAAGGAAGGCGGCGTATATATCCATAGGCGGTTTTCTGGCTGTTGTATTCCTCTACTGGGGCGTGAGTTTCGTCCTGCCAGGCTTACACGCCTACTCGTAGATAAAATTCATGGCGTAAGCACCAGCGCGCTTTAAGGGCGCGCAGGCGCGGGGTTTTACGGGGTAGGCGAAAAAGGCTTGAAGACAGGGTTTAAACCGGGTTAAATGCGGAGATTAATATGGCTGAAGACGAGAAAAAAGAAGGCGGGTTGCCTACACCAGTTTTAGGCGGGATAGTCGTAGTGGTGGTGCTGGCCGTGGTCTTGATAGTCATGAGCCAGGGCAAGAAGTTCATGCCCGTGGTGCCCGGCACTGAGGCTATTGATTTTACGCTCCCCGACCTCGACGGCAAGGAGCACAGCCTTAGCGACATGCGCGGCAAGGTTGTATTCCTCAATTTCTGGGCCACATGGTGCGACCCCTGCAAGGAGGAGATGCCTTCCATGCAGGCCTTGTCCGAGGACCTCAAGGACAAGCCCTTCGTTATCGTGGCCGTCAGCATTGACAAGGATTCCCCGGCCAAGGTCAGGGAGTTCGTCGAAGAATACAAACTTACCTTTATGGTTCTCCACGACCGCAAGGGCAGGATAAAGGAGCGTTACAAGACCACGGGCGTTCCCGAGACCTTCATAATCGACCAGAACGGGATAGTGGCGGAGAAGGTCTTGGGGGCCAGGGACTGGTCAGATGAAAGAAGCCTCACCACCATACTCGACCTCCTTGAGAACGGCCCCAGGCCCAAAGAGTCTTACATGAAGAAGAAGGGGTGAGGTCCTCTTCGCGGCCCTTTTAAGAGCGCCTTTCGCACCGCCGGGGTTTGGTTGGCGTCAGAAAGCCGTGCCGCGGGCCGGCTTTAAAAGGGTTTGCGCTCACGTCCCGGCGTCGTCAGCCCATTTGTCTTCAACTGAAATAAAGGACCCGTTATAGAGATGAACACAGAGGTCTCAATACCCCTTGCGTTCCTGGGCGGCATACTTTCCTTCGCCTCACCATGTGTGCTCCCCCTCGTCCCGTCATATATTTCCTTTGTCACCGGCATCTCCTTTGAGGACTTGACGAGCGAGGACAGCGGCAAGTTAAAGAAGATAATCATCTTTAACTCCCTTATGTTCATCCTCGGTTTTTCCACGGTCTTCGTCCTTATACTCGGCTCCTCGGCCCAGCTCTTCGGCTCCGTCTTTCTCCAGTACCAGGATGTGATAAGGCAGGTGGGCGGGCTTATTATCATACTCCTCGGCATCCATATAATGGGTGTTATCAACCTTAAAGTACTCCAGAGGGAAAAGAGGCTCCATTTCTTCAAGGACAAGCCCGCCGGGTTTCTCGGGTCATTTCTCGTGGGCATCGGTTTCGCGGCCGGGTGGACTCCCTGCATAGGCCCCATACTCTCCGCCATATTCGCCGTGGCCGCCACGAGTTCAAACCCCTGGTCGGGCATGCAGCTTTTCCTCGCCTATTCAGCCGGTCTCGCCATACCCTTCATGCTCACCTCCCTTGGCATAAACACCTTCCTCGTTCACTTCGGCAGGCTTAAAAAACACATGAGGATCGTCTCCATAATAACGGGACTTTTCCTTATTGTGACAGGGGTCTTGATTTTTTCCAACTCCCTTGGTATTATATCCTCGTACCTCTACAGAATAATGCCACAATTCAGTTGAACTCAATGGAGGGAGGCGTAATTGAGCAATCTCCTGGTAGAGTTTTATGCGCGAAAGGACTGTTCGCCCTGCGAGAAGCACGGGAGCCCGGGCGACAAGAGGCGTTGCGAGATGTGCGTGGACGCCAGAAACGTCATCAACAGGGTAAACACCGATATACCCTTCGTCTTCAGGGAAGTGGATATCAGCATAAGCGAGGACCTCTTCAGGAGATACCGTCAGGACATACCCACCGTCTTTATCAACGGGAAGAAGGCCTTCAAGTTCAAGGTGGACGAGTCCGAGTTCAGGAAGAAGGTAAAGAAGGAGCTTTTAAGGGCGGGGCTTGAACGCCTCGGTACGAGAAAAGACGGCCCCCTCCTTTAAAACCTCGTGTAACAGGCCCCGCGAGCACCCGTCCTTTACACCCGGCCCAAGACCGGAAAACAACCGTCGTCACAGGACCCTCCCTGGTAGCAGGCAACAAACCCCGTCTTGCAATCCTGCCTGAAATTGGCTATATTATTAAGGAAAATGCCGCTTCACCCCCGCTGTCGTGGTGACGGAGAAACCTTGCGCCCCGGTGCGACCCTTAAGGAGTTTTTCCTGTTATCCCCCTGCGGCCGGTATAAGCGCCATGGCTAAAGAATGAAAAAAATTCTCATCTTCATAACAGTGGCGCTCTTTCTCCTCACCGCTACGCCGTCCATTGCCGCTCAGGCGCAGGTGGACGACGTCCGCATATCCCTCGAGCCTGATTTCAGCGTCTCCTTTACCGTGAAGAACGCCTTTAGCGAAAACATAGAAGAGGCGATAAAGAGCGGGGTGCCGACCTCCTTCAACTTCATTGTGGAACTTACGAGGTCCAGGAGGTTGTGGTTCGACCAAGAAGTGGGCAGGTGGGAGTTCAGGCACACAGTCAAGTACGACACATTGAAGGAGGAGTACAAGGTAATCCTTGACGAGAAGGGATTTGTGCCGGTAAGGACAAAGGACTTTGGCGAGATGAAAAGCATAATGTCCTCTGCCGACGCCGTGACGCTTGAACCCATGCGCCGCCTCGCCCCCGGCTATAACTATCAACTCCGGATAATGGCCGAGCTCCATACCGTAAGGCTCCCCTTCCGGCTCGACTATCTCCTTTTTTTTCTGAAACTATGGAATGTCGAGACAGACTGGTATGTTTATGAATTTTCTCTCTGATTTTGCCAGATGAATGTTACACGGAAATTAGACGCCGAGCACAAGAGACGCCGCAGGGAGTATTTCATAATCCTCGGCGTAATACCCCTTATCGCGCTGCTGACCTACATCGAGTCCCATATCTCCCTCATAAGCGGCGACGTCCCCATACCCACGAACATATTCATACTGGGGCTTATAAACCTCAACGTCATACTCCTTATCGTCGTCATCTTCCTTGTGCTGAGGAACTCGGTAAAGCTCTTCATGGAGCGAAAGCACAAGGTCATGGGCTCAAGGCTCATGACAAAACTTATAACCGCCTTTGTCTCTCTTACCATCATACCCACGTTCATCCTCTTCTTCGTCGTCATAGCCTTCATAAACAAGAGCATAGACGGATGGTTCGACATCAAGATTGAAGACTCCCTGAAGGAGTCTCTGGAGCTCGCGCAGAACTATTACAGGGACACCTCGGAGAGGATGCTCGCCGGGGCGAGGATAATAGCCGCTAAGGCCGGCCATGACGCTATTGTGCTTGACAGCGACCGCCTTGAAGATTTCATAGCGACCAAGATGGAGGAGAACGATTTCTCATCCATAGAGGTCTTTTCCACCGAGGGCACAGTGGTTGTATCCGCCATCTCGGATTCGGTCAACAAGAACATGGTCCCCGACGCGGGATTGGGCCAGATTGAGAAGGCCCTCGGCGGCGAGGCGTCGAGTTTTGTCCAGACCATGAACCTCGGCGACGTGGTGAGGGCCGCGTACCCGGTACTCTCCGAAGATGCCGTAGTCGAGGGGGCCGTGGTGGTGAGCTACTATGTGCCCAGGAGCCTCATGGGCAAGATGAAGGAGATATCGGCCGCCTTCGAGGGGTACAAACAGCTGAAATTGCTGAAGAACCCTGTAAAGGTGAGTTACTTCGTAATACTACTCATAATAACGCTGCTCCTCCTCTTCTTTTCCCTGTGGATAGGGAGATACCTCGCAAAGCAGATAACCCAGCCCATCCATGAGCTCGCCGACGGCACCAATGAGGTTGCCAGCGGAAACCTCGATTACAGGATAAACATGGAGTCCGATGACGAGATAGGGCTCCTCGTAAAATCCTTCAACAGGATGACCGAGGACTTAAAGGCCGGCAAGACCAGGATAGAGGAGGCTAATATCGACCTGAGACTGACCAACACGGAACTCGAGCAGAGGAGGCGTTACATAGAGATAGTCCTTGATAACGTCACCGCCGGCATCATCTCCATTGACAGGCTCGGCAAGATTACGTCCATAAACAGGGTCGCCGCTGAGATACTGGGCACAAAGGAGGCCCACGCCATAGAAAAGAACTACAAGGACGTGCTGAGGGAAGAGGACAGGGTGGTCTTCAGGGATATGATAAGGCAGATGAACGAGATGGGGGCCGAGACCATGGAAAGGCAAATCAGGCTCCAGGTCCGGGACAAGACGCTCATGGTCCTTGTGAACCTCAACGCGTTACGCGATGAGAGCGGCAGTTACCTCGGCATGGTCGCCGTCCTCGACGACCTCACACACCTTTTGAAGACGCAGAGGATGCAGGCGTGGAAAGAGGTCGCCAAGAGGATAGCCCATGAGATAAAAAACCCTCTCACCCCCATAAAACTCTCGGCCCAGAGGTTGAGGAAAAAATACCTCGACGACTTTCCAGAGGGTAATGTCTTTGACGACTGCACCAAAACAATTATAAAACAGGTGGACGAATTGAAGAGCCTTGTGAACGAGTTCTCGAATTTCGCCCGTATGCCGGCAGTCCACCCCGGCCCCAACGACTTGAACGAAATAGTCTCCGAGACACTGGCCCTTTACAAGGCGGGCCAGAAAAAGATATCCTATGAGATACGCATTGATGAAAGGTTGCCAGTGCTCGAAATAGACAGGGACCAGATGAAGAGGGTGATTATCAACCTCATTGACAACGCGGTGGCGGCCGTTGGAGACGAGGGTTACGTGAGGGTGGAGACGCATTTCATGGAAGACCTGCAGGTGGCGAGGCTAGAGGTCATAGACAACGGGACGGGTATCTCCGGCGAGGCCAAGCAAAGGCTCTTCGAGCCTTATTTTTCCACAAAGCGCTCTGGCACAGGGCTCGGGCTCGCCATAGTCAGCAATATTATCGCCGACCACAGCGGATACATACGCGTTAGAGACAACGAACCAACGGGCACGAGGTTTATCATAGAACTGCCTGTAAAGGTGGCCTCCATATGAAGACAATACTTGTAGTTGACGACGAGCGCGACATCAGGGACGCCCTTACAGGGGTCCTTGCGGACGAGGGCTATCACGTCACCACGGCGGCCACGGCCGAAGAGGCTCTCGATGCCTTGAGGACCACCGCGCCCGACCTGATACTCCTGGATATATGGCTCCCGGGCATGGACGGCATGGAGGCCCTTGAGAGGATAAAGGCCTCTCAATCGAGTATGCAGATAATAATGATCTCGGGCCACGCCAATATCGAGACGGCCGTCAAGGCCACGAAGCTCGGGGCCTATGATTTCATAGAAAAGCCTATTTCGCTTGACAAGTTCATATTGACGGTGGAGCATGCCCTTGAACAGAAGAGACTCGCCGACGAGAACAGGGAACTGAGGGACAAGGCCCTTACGAGATACGAGATTATCGGCGGCACCGACGTCATGGAGGCGCTCAAAAAGGGCATCAGGACGGTGGCCCCCGCAAAGTCATGGGTACTTATCACCGGCGAGAACGGGACGGGCAAGGAGTTCGTTGCACGAAATATCCATCTTCTCTCAGAGAGGGCGGCAAAACCATTTATAGAGGTGAACTGCGCGGCTATACCCGAAGAACTTATAGAGAGCGAACTCTTCGGCCATGAAAAGGGCGCGTTCACATCGGCCGTGGCCCGCAAAAAAGGCAAGTTCGACATGGCCGACCACGGGACCATATTCCTCGACGAAATAGGGGACATGAGCCTCAAGACCCAGGCAAAGATTTTGAGGATTCTCCAGGAGCAGTCATTTGAGCGCGTGGGCGGAACCGAGCTTATCACCGTGGACGTGCGCGTAATAGCCGCCACCAACAAGGACTTGAAAGAGGAGATATCAAGGGGGGCCTTCAGGGAGGACCTCTTTTACAGGCTCAACGTAATACCGCTCCATGTGCCGCCTCTGAGAGAGAGGATGGACGACGTGCCGCTCCTTATGGAGCATTTTCTCAATGAATTTTCGAACCAGACGACGAGAGAGGCGCCGCAGGTGGAAAAGCAGGCCCTGGACATGCTCAGGCGTTACAACTGGCCGGGTAACGTCCGGGAGTTGAAGAACTTGATGGAGCGCCTCGTCATAATGACCCCCGGCGACACGATCACCGTTGACGACCTCCCCGAGTATATAGTAGGCATAGAGAGGCCCCCCTATTCTGGAAATCTCTTCGGCAACTCGCACTTAAGGGACGCTCGCAGGGTCTTCGAGAAGGAGTTTATCCTGAGGAAACTCAAGTTAAACAACGGAAATATCGCAAAGACGGCAGAGGCCATAGGCGTCGAGAGGAGTCACCTCTACAGGAAGATAAAGAATTACGGCATAGAATACGATGAGTCCTGAAACTTCATTAATTAATTGAAGTAGAAACTTTTTTACGATATAATTTATAAACTTACATCAAGAAAATCACCCGGAAGTTTCCCTTGAAGTCGCTTTAAAGCAACCTCGACAATAAAATTTTACGTGTTTTAAGCGCAGGTTTAAATTTAATGTTAAAATAAATTTAAACTAACGCTTGACATAAAATTAAAAGTCTGCTAAAAAAGAGATAGGATAAACAATAAGTGATATAGAGCCATCAGGCCCGTTCTTTTAACTTTTAACCGATTTCCATCGCACCTGAGACAGTGGTACTGAGAGGGGATATGGGCGAGGCTTTAAAAAAATTAGATTATATTTGTGAAGGTAATATGAGAAAGCCCGTTATACTCATAGTCGACGACGACCCCAATATCAGGGGTCTCCTGAAGTTTGTCCTCAAGGACGAATACGAGGTCCTTGCCGCCTCCGACGGTTCCGGCGCTGTCAAGGTTGTAAGGTCGAGGCCCGTTGACCTGGTGCTCCTCGACATAATGATGCCCGGCATGGACGGCATCACCGCCCTCGATGAGATTAAGAAGATCGACCCTTCTACGGGCGTTATAGTCATCTCAGCCCACGACAGCGCCCCGGGAGCCGTGAGGGCGCTTAAGATGGGCGCCTATGACTATATAACAAAACCCTTTGACAACGAGGACCTCTTAAGAACTATCAGGAGGTACGTGGACACCCTCGAGTTGCAGCACGAAGTCCAGTACCTCAAGGAAGAGCTCAAGGACCATGCCTTTTGCGAGATAATAGGAAGGTCGAGGGAGATGAAGGAGGTCTTTGAGATTATAGAGAAGGTCAGCAACGCCTCTTCGAGCGTGCTCATATCAGGTGAGAGCGGCACGGGCAAGGAACTCGTGGCAAGGGCCATTCAGTCGAGGGGTGCGAGAAAGCAAAAACCCTTTGTGGCTGTCAACTGCGGCGCAGTGCCCGGCGAACTCATGGAGAGCGAGCTCTTCGGCCATGAAAAGGGATCTTTTACAGGGGCCCATGCGAGGAAAATCGGTAAATTCGAGTACGCAGACGGCGGCACTATCTTCCTCGACGAGGTCTCAACCCTGCCCCTGCGTCTCCAGGTCAAGTTGCTGAGGGTCCTTCAGGAGAAGACCTTTGAGCGGGTGGGTGGCAACGTCCCCATAAAGGTCGACGTAAGGATATTGGCGGCGACGAATACAAATCTCGAGGCCGCCGTAAGAAAGGGGTTATTCAGGGAAGACCTCTACTACAGGCTCAACGTGGTCCCCATTAAGATACCACCGCTACGCGACAGGCGCGTTGATATACCGCTGCTTGTCAGGCACTTCTTCGAAAAACACTGCAAAAGATGTAATAAAGAGATACTGGGCATCACCCCCGACGCCCTTGATGCCCTCTGTAACTACTCATGGCCCGGCAACGTACGCGAGCTTGAAAACCTCATTGAAAGGGTCGTTGTCCTCGGAAAGGACGGCAGCACCATAACTTATGACGACTTGCCCGTGGAAATTATCTACCCTGAAAAGGAGCAGTTGAACCACGGGGAGGACAGGGATTTCCGGGAGGCCCTCAAGAGTTTTGAGAGGGATTTTATAATCGGAGTCCTCGAAAGGGCTGGCTGGAACAGGAACGAGGCGGCGCGCATAATGAAGGTTCACAGGAACACG
>BTQV01000016.1:0-14996 GCA_036986055.1 Thermodesulfobacteriota bacterium | reverse complement strand
AGGAGCCTTTCGGAGTCGTTCTCGTTCATCTGGCAACCGAAGGTCTCGAGAAATACCTTTTTATCGTCCTCTTTCAGATGCTTTTGCATGGTAAAATTTAAAGGCTTTTTCAAGCCGCTGGAATTTAAAAATCATAATCAAGACGGCCTCACTGAAGCCTCTGCCGTTAAATCAGCCTGAATGCGCGGCCAACTCGACGCTACCGGGCTTAACCACCCAGGGTTTTCCCACTCCTTTGAATTTTTTTGAGATGGCGTTTCCGGCCTCGCCGGCCTCTTCCCTGGACTTGAAAAAGCCCACCCGTACCCTGTAATAAAGCGATTTGTCCTTCGTGAATTTAGTGACATAGGCGTTATAGCCCGAGGACTTGAGCTTATCCCTCAATCTATGAGCGGCTTCAGGCGTCATGAATGAAATAACGTTCACAGCCCAGGGCCTTGAGGCGGCCGAGGTTTTGTGGACGGCCTTTTTCGCCGGCGCTGTCGAGGTCCTGGCAGACTTTACAACGGGTGTCTTTTTCCTCGCTGGCGCGGCCTTTGTCTCTCTGGAAGGCTTTTTAACTGCGGCCACGGCCTTCTCCGACACGTCCAGGGTATCAAGAGGCTCTTCCACGACCTCGGCGGGCATTTCCTTTGCATCCACCTTCACCCTCTTTGACGCGAGGACAGCCGCATCGTCGCTTTTAGTGCAACCTATGAAAAAGGTAAGGAGCATGCCTACGACGGCCGCAAGTAAGCCGAAGATAATAAAGGACTTGCTCTCCTTCAAATATTGCTTGAAACTCAATTAGCACCTCTTTATGAAAGTTAAACCCTTTGAGAAATGTTATCCCATGGCCGTGTCATTGTCAAACCAAATAAGGGTATAAAAAAAACCCGGCCGTAACCGGGTTTTTTTACGGGTTTTTAGATTCAGCGGGGCTCAGCCCACGAAACTGCACTTTGAGGCCGGGGTCCTCGTATCCATGTTCCTGCCCCTGTTGATGTGGTCGTCTATCTCTGCCGCGCAACCTATCATCCTGCCGAAGAGGAAGGTGGTGAATGCGGCTGATTCGACCTCTGTGTCCGTCATCTTTCCAGAGACATAGGAGTCCCATACCATCTTCAGGAGTATGACGGCTATTACCGCGTCTACGTTAACGCAGTATACGTTTTTGCTCACCTTTGTCTCATAGAGCGATTGGACGAGGTTGGAGTAGAATTCGAGGAATATGTTGTATATGCCCTTCTCCTCGAAGAGTTGGCTCACGAAACGCTCCCTGGGGTCGTAGTTTACGTCCTTGCCCTTGAATACGGGGTGGTTGACGCAGGGTATCTTCTTGTAACCGAGGTTTCCAACGGCCTTCTGCTCGGCCTTGTAGCCGCTGTACCAGCCGGCGTACTCGTCGGCTATGGCCTTAAGATCGAGGCCGTGGTTCTTGTCAGAGGGGGTCTTAAGCCCCGAGTCCTTGAACCTCTCTATGAGAAAGGCTATGGCCTCGTAGCCGTTTCCGCCGTGGGCAAATCCCGTGTGGGTCATGAAGCCGATGAAGGCCTTGTTTATCTGTACCCTCTCAGGGTCCTCCGGACCGTCGGCGGAAACGGCCCCCTTCGAGCCCTGCGCGGAAATGGTGCCCGGGCCGTTTGAGATAATGAGACCAAGGAGCATGGAGAACTCGAAGAGTTCCTTTTCTTCGGGCCTTCTCCCTATCAACGCCGCAAAGGCGGTCTCCGTAAAGGACCAGTCCGAGAGAAGGTCCTCTGTGCTTACGCCGGAGAAGGAGTCCGCACCCTGCCTCTGGGCCGGCACACTGCAACCGACGATGGTGGAAAAGATCCTCGAGTACCACGGCAGGGCCGCTATCGTGACCTTGGATATCTTTTTATCCATAAGAGGACCCCAGCCGAGCGTCGTCCATATGGCTGAAACAAGGGCGTCTGATGAAGGCCGCCCCCCTGCCGCGTCCTTGACGAACTCAATGAAGACCGACTTCTTTTCAAGTCCGTCGAGCCTCTTTAACATTAAAGCGGCAAGTCCGTCGCCATCGTCCGCCTTTAAGAGGGCCCTGTCGTTCTCTTGGAGCCCCCCTGTTATCTTTTTAAAATCAAATGCCTCTGTGGGGTCTTTAATGCCGGAGTGCTGGAAGAGTTCAAGAAGGAGGTTCGAGGTCTCCATGGCCCCCTGTGACATGCCCTTGCCCGCTATGGACACAGCCGCTGAGAGCGACGTGTTGGGCGAGTTGCCTGCCCCCCTCGAAGCGTCCGCCGCGGCCAGGGCGGCGCTGCCGCTCTGGCATACCAGGGCGTTGAAGGCCGTGTTAGCGAGGTCGCGGCCGTAGGCGTCGGGGTAGGACTTCAAGAGGCACATGACGAGGTTCTCTTCAAGTGAACGTTTTGAGGCGTCCAGTATGGAGATGTTGTGTATCTTCGTTACCTGCGTCTTGGGGTCCATCATGGAGGCGCCGCTTGAGTCTTTCATGTTCTGACGGGGGAACTGGGCGCCAACCTGCTTGTTTATAAGGTCGATCTGCTCGCCGTAAGGCGAGACGGCCTTGACAACGGGTAAATCGAGTTCCGCGGGGAGATCAAACCCCGCGTTATTGGCGAACCAGCATTTGAGCGAGAGGTTGCCCTTGGGCTCGAAGTCCGGCCCGATCCCGTTCAATTTCATGACATCCGTGAGCGCGTCGGGTATATAGGCGATGTTGGTTACCACCGCGCCCTTCTTCGAGCATACAGGATTGTCGGGCGAATATATGGAATCCACGCCGAAGTAATCCATGAACCACTTTTCCTTGGCCTGGGCGTCGTCTCCACTGCCGGCGAGGCTGCCGGCGTGGCCGCAGGCCTTGGTGAGGTTTGCCTTCCACCTGCCCACAACGCACGCAACGGTTGGTTTGTTTATCTCGAGCCCTGACTCGTAATACCCGCCAGGCTCCGCGTAGACTACGGCCGCCTTTGAGCGGTCGTCATGATCGAGGGCGTTGAAGAACTCGTGAGGCCCGAAATGGATATATACGTCTTTTCCGCTCGAAATGGACGTAGTCGTGCCCCATCCCCTTGTAAGAAGATAGACGGCCATGGTGGTGGTAAAGTTGCCCGAGTTGGAGAATATGGCAACCGTGCCCTTGACGAGCGATTCGTCGGGCTTGCTTCCGCCGAGCGCCCCGCCTATCCTGACCTTGTTCCACGCGTCGGCCACTCCAAGGCAGTTGGCGCCGAATACATCGACGCCGTTCGTCTGGCATATGGCGCGGATTACTCGGGCGTCGTGCATTGAAACTTTTTCCGTAAGGATTATTACCTTTTTAAGGTCCGGGTTGTGTTTAACCGCCTCGGCGACGCCGTCCCTCACGCCCGCAGGGGGCAGGTATATTACGGCGGTGTTGAACTTGTGCCCGGCCTTCATGCCCTCCCTGATGGAGTTATATACGGGGATATCTCCCGCCGGGGTCTCGAGTTTCTGGCCCGACCTGCCGGGGCCCGTGCCAAAGGCGACGTTTCCGCCTGAATAGGCGTGGCTCACGGGAGTTACGGTGCGGCTCTCAGTGCCGAGTATGTTTAGCACGCATACGCGGTCTTCCCTTGTGGCTATCTCTGAAAGAGAATTGACCCCTACGTAATAAGGAAACTTCTTGACGCCCTCTTTGTGCATAATCCCACCCTGGTATTTTTTAGTTGAATTAAAACCTTGAAGTTATATGCCCAGTTTTTCGGATAGTTTGCTTCTGCCCTCTTTGGCCATCCATTCATCGACCTTCATGGAGTAATTGACCACCTCGCTCATGGCGCTGTCGTGCCCGAATATCCTGTAGGGCAGCCCCAGGTTGTCTATAGTGTCCCTCATGTAGGCCATGCCCCTTATGAGGTTGGGCCCCCCCCTGCCTATGACAACGTAAAGGGGCGTGGGACCGTTTGAGAGAAAATACTCCCTCAGCGCGTCCGCCATTGCCCTGAAGGTCTCGTATATGTCCGTGTTGTTGGCCTTGCCTCCGATTATAAAGAGGACGTTGGATTGCTTGAGCCAGTACTTGAAGACAATCCTCGATATCTGGAACATCTTTTCATAGGGGGGGTTGCCGCCGAAGTCCGAGCTTATGGTGGCCCTCTCCCCGAGGAGTTCCGTCACCAGGGCGTTGGCTCCGCCGCCGAAGGTGGGCGCCGTTATGGTGCCCTTTTCGTTTATCACGAAGACGTCGCTCTGGCCCTGATAGGTGCGTAACTGGTTTATCTCCTGCTCGAACTCCGAGTAATCCGAGGCGAAGAGGTGGGCCGGGAGACCGAGCCTCTTCCAAGCCGGGTTGTCTATGTCAAAGGAGCCCTTGAAATCGCAGGCGACGGGCAGGAGTCTCCCCCTCTTGTTGGGCGACATCCTCAAGGGGTTCAATTCAAGCATGTTCATTCCATAGTTGTTGTAGAGGGTCCAGAGCTTGGGGAGGTTCTGTACCAGCGGGCTTATTATCTCCCGGGGCGCGCCGAGCCATTCCAGCGCGTTTGATACGTGGAAACTCTTGAGGCCGGTAAGAGGGTCAAAAGGCACCTCCGCTATCTTGTCCTTGGGGAGCTCCTCAATGTCCACCCCGCCGTGATGGGTAATGGTCATGGTCGGGGCGCGGTAAACGGTCGAGTCGGATATGGAGAAATAGACCTCGTGGTCCGCGGCTACGGCGCCTTCGAATGTAACGCCGTCCGCCTTTGCCCTTGTCTTTCCGTGGACGTGCTCCGCGAAATAGAGCCTCTCCTTCTCCTTAAGCGCGTCGGTTATGTGGGACGCCCTGCCTATGAGGCCGGATTTGCCCTTTTTGCCGACCCCACCCTTGAAGACAGGCTTTATAAAGACAGAGCCGCACTTCTTTATGAGGGATTTTATCTCGTCTGTGCTGGCCTCGGGGCCCAGCACCTCGGAATGAGGGAATTCCACCCGGTCAAGGAGTTTGGAACCCCAGAGAAGCCCGGTCAACTGCATAACTAACCTCCGTAGGTCATTTTAAACTGATAATTCAGGGTGTTTCGCCAATTACATGCCGCGTCTTATGAGGTAAAATTAAAAGCCCCTTTAGTCGGCCTTATGAGAAAGAATCGATAGCCGTGTTGAAGGTGGCGCTCGGACGCATCGCTTTTGCAGTCAGGTCCCTGTCCGGAAGATAATAGCCGCCTATGTCAACGGGACTTCCCTGTGCCGCGTTCAGCTCTTCAATTATCCGTGTCTCATTTTCTTCGAGTTCACGGGCGAGTTTGGCAAAAAGGGCTTGAAGTTCCGTGTCCTTGGTCTGGGCCGTCAACTCCTCGGCCCAGTACATGGCGAGGTAAAAATGGCTCCCGCGGTTGTCCAACTCGCCGACCTTGCGCGAAGGCGACTTGTTGTTATCGAGGAATTTGCCCGTCGCCTCATCGAGCGTTTCCGCCAGTATTTGGGCCTTTTTATTACCTGTCCTGTTAGAGAGATGCTCGAGGGAAGCCGCCAGCGCCAGAAATTCGCCGAGGGAATCCCATCTCAGATGACCTTCTTCAAGGAATTGCTGCACATGCTTGGGAGCGGAGCCTCCGGCGCCTGTCTCAAAAAGCCCGCCGCCGTTCATAAGGGGCACTATTGAGAGCATCTTTGCGCTGGTGCCCACTTCGAGGATGGGAAAAAGGTCCGTGTTGTAGTCACGCAGTACGTTGCCGGTGACTGAGATGGTATCCTTGCCGGCGCGCATCCTCTCAAGGGAGAGCCTGGCCGCCTCGGCAACACCCATGATACGGATATCGAGGCCGTCGGTGTCGTGGTCCTTGAGATAAAGGTTTACCTTTTCAATGAGCTCAGCGTCATGGGGCCTGTCATCGTCGAGCCAGAAGACCGCCGGAGCGCCCGTCGCCCTCGCCCTTGATACGGCCAGTTTCACCCAGTCCTGTATGGGCAGGTCCTTTGCCTGGCAGCTGCGCCAGATATCGCCCTCTTCCACGGTGTTCTCAAGGATGGTATTCCCCCCGGCGTCGACGATACGGATAGTTCCATTGCCAGGGGCCTTGAATGTCTTGTCGTGAGACCCGTATTCCTCGGCCTTTTGGGCCATGAGACCGACGTTTGGAACGGTCCCCATTGTCCTTGGGTCAAAGGCGCCGTGTTTTTTGCAATTATCAATCGTTGCTTGATAAAGGCTCGAATAACTGTGGTCGGGGATTACAGCCTTTGTATCGTGAAGTCCGCCGTCAGGCCCCCACATCTTCCCTGAATTACGTATCATGGCGGGCATGGACGCGTCGATAATCACGTCACTGGGCACATGGAGGTTCGTGATGCCCTTGTCCGAGTTCACCATGGCGAGTTCAGGCCGTATTTTATAACAGGCCTGAATATCCGCCTCGATCTCCGCCCTCTGGTCATCGGGGAGGCTCTTTATCCTTGCGTAAAGGTCGCCGAGGCCATTGTCGGCGTCGATGCCGAGCTCGGCGAATAGAGACGCGTATTTCTCAAAGACGTCTTTAAAGAAGACCCTTACGGCATGGCCGAAGATGATGGGGTCGGAGATTTTCATCATCGTGGCCTTCAAGTGTATGGAGAAGAGGACGCCTTGATCTTTCGCGTCTTCAATCTGGGCTTCGAGGAATTCCGTCAAGGCCTTTTTGCTCATGAACGTAGCGTCAACGACTTCACTGGCTTGTAAGGGCATGCTCTCCTTCAGGACGGTTACATCGCCGTCCTCGCCGACAAACTCGATCCTTGCCTCCGTCGCCTCGGTCATGGTCGTGGACTTCTCGTTGGAACGGAAATCCCCGGTGCTCATGGCCGCCACATGTGTCTTTGAGTCCGAGCTCCACGGACCCATTGAGTGGGGATGCTTTTTCGCGTAATTCTTTACCGCCACAGGCGCCCTGCGGTCCGAGTTGCCTTCTCTAAGTACAGGGTTGACGGCGCTTCCAAGGACCTTGGCATACCGTGCCTTGATGGCCTTTTCCGTGTCGTCCCTGGGCTCGTCGGGATAGTTGGGGATGTTATAGCCTTTTTCCTGCAGTTCCTTGATTGCGGCCTTCAACTGCGGGATGGACGCGCTGATATTGGGCAGTTTGATGATGTTGGCCTCTGGTAACTTTGTGAGTACGGCGAGCGCGGCCAGGTCATCGGGTATTCTTTGGCTCTCGGTAAGGTTTTCGGGAAAGTTGGCGAGAATTCTTCCTGCAAGAGAGATATCCCTTGTTTCAATCTCAATGCCGGCCGGACCTGTGAATGCCCTGATGATGGGGAGTAAAGAGTAAGTCGCCAATGCGGGCGCTTCATCGGTTGCCGTATAATCAATCTTTAGAGACATTCATACCTCCCTTTTGCTTCTTAACGAGTAGTTAGGTTTCCGCCTGATATTTTACCCTTTTAGAGGGATAGACTTTGCCAGATTATCAAAAATTTGTCAAGCGTTTTCGCCCATTTCGGACCTGAAACAAGGGAAAAAAGACGGCTCAGGCAAGGCACCCCTTTCACGAGAGTAAAAAAACCCTTTAGTTAAGGTCAACCCGCGAAGGTGCCGGCAAAAAAAACCGTCTGTGGCGATTATGTAAATTTGCATTTACAACAACACTGCCCAGACGGTCGGCAAATTAAAAACTTCGCTCCCCGGTGTTGTCCATCTCGGTTACATCAGTCGCGAGTTATAAGTTATATAAGTATGTGCTTTATTTAATATAAAAGAGGTGTTTTTGTCAAGGGAAAGTTTCTGGAGAGAGGCGGTGGTTGCGGCTGTTTTAAGCAACTATGGTCAGATGCGCTCAAAGAGCGGTTTCAGTCTCTTGAACGTCTCATCGAGGTGCTGGGAGAGGACCTTTGTGTCGGAGAGTACTGGCATGAAGTTCGTGTCGCCTTCCCATCTCGGCACCACGTGCATGTGTATATGGTCGTCTATGCCGGCTCCTGCGGCCGTGCCGATATTCATGCCCACGTTAAAGCCGTCGGGCTTAAAGGCGCTCGTAAGCGCCGCCGTCGATACCCGCATGAGCCTGAAGAGGTCTATGGACTCTTCGGGGCTCAGTTCTTCGAGATTTGCAACGTGTCTTAATGGGGCTATCATGAGGTGCCCCCCGGTATAAGGGTATTTGTTGAGCATGACAAGGGAGACGGAACCGTCGAAGAGCACATGGAAACCGGAACCGGGGCCCTTGGACGGGGCGTCGCAGAGGATACAGGTTTGAGGCTTATCAGCGCCGATGTACTCGGAACGCCAGGGGGACCAGATCCTGTTCATTGGATTTATTTATTGATCCTTTCCCGTATTTCCTTGCCGGCCTTGAAGAAGGGCACGCGTTTTGATTCGATATAGATGTTTTCCCCCGACTTCGGGTTACGTCCCTGGCGTCCGTCGCGGTGTTTTATCTTGAAACTCCCGAAACCCCTGATCTCAACCTTTTCGCCGCGCGAAAGGCTGTCGCACATGGACTCGAAGAGGGTGTCCACAATAAGTTCCACATCCTTTTTTGAGAAATTATCCACCCTCCCTGAAACCATCTCAATCAATTCGCTCTTTGTCATCTTGACACGCCTCCTTGTTAACTTTACGGTGTGTCCATCAGGTACATTACCCTGAGACCCGTAAAAAGTTCAGTGAACCTGTCAGGAAGCCGGGCGCCCGTAAGGGCCTGCCAGAGACCGAAAGGTCTCTTCTCCGGATATATCACCTCAGGCTTACCCTTAATCCCGGCAAGCTTCGCGCTCAGTTCAATGGCGTCGGCGAGGTCTCCGAGTTCATCGACAAGACCATTGCTCTTCGCCTGCGCGCCGCTGAAGATTCGTCCGTCGGCTATCTTCCTGACGTAGTTTATTTTGAGCCCCCGCCCCTCGGCAACGGCCTCGATGAACTGAGAGTTGATGTCGTTCAGGACGCGCTGGATCATTTCCTTGTCCGCGCTTTCCATCTTGCGGAAGGGCGAGCCTGTGTCCTTGAACCTGCCGCTCTTTATCACATACCCCTGGACCCCTATCTTTTTAAGGAGCTCCGAGGCGTTGACGAATTCTATTAGTACGCCTATGGCCCCGGTGATAGTGCCGGGGTTGGCGACTATCTTTTCCGCCGCCGTAGCCGCGTAATACCCTCCAGAGGCGGCTACCGCCCCCATGGAGGCGACAACGGGTTTTTTCCGGGCGAGCCTTTTTATCCCGCTGTATATCTCCTGTGAAGGTCCCACCGCGCCTCCGGGAGAGTTTATCCTGACTACAACCGCTTTTATATCTTCCCTGTCGCCGAGCTCTATGAGCTGGCGGCTTATCTCGGTGGGGTCCTTTATAACCCCTTCAAGACTTACTATGGCTACCTTTTCACCGTAACCCAGTCCGCCTTTGAGCGTGAGAGAAATAACGATGGCAAGCAGAATAAAGGCGAGGAATACAGCGCCAAGGACAGCGAGAAGATTTTTTACAAAAGACATCTTTTATTTTGATGGTTTTTAGTGGAGCAAATTTGACCCCGGCCCGGGCCCGGCTTTATCATGCCTATTCAGTGTCTTCTTTCTTCTCTGGTTCTGCTTGCGCTTCCGTAGCCCCGGCTTCTTCCCTGGACTCGGCTTCATCGTCCTCCCCTTCTGAATCGGTGGAGGCTTCTTCCTCCTGCGCCTCTTCCTGCTCCGGGGTTTCTTCTACTTCCGCCTCGCAGGCCGGTTCCGTCTCCGGTGTGCCGCTGTCCCCTTCAACAGTCTCTGGCTCGTCACCCTCGGGGGTAACGGTGGAAGTGTCTTCTGCGGGCGTGGCCTCTTGAGAAGTCTCTTTGGAAGTACCTTCCTCAGAAGTTTCTATGGCGGCCTCTTCCTGCACAGGGGTTTTTTCCGCTTCGGCCCCTGCGGCCGGTTCCGCCTCTACGGTGTTGCTATCCCCTTCAACACCCTCAGGCTCTACACCTTCCGGGGTAACACTCTCAGGGGAAGCGGTAGAAGCCTCTTCTGCGGAAGTTTCCTCTTGAGAAGTCTCTTCGGAAGTACCTTCCTGAGAAGCCTCTTCGGAAGAACCCTCCTGAGAAGTATCTCTGGAAGCACCTTCCTGAGAAGGTTCTATGGCGGCGCCTTCCGTGGTCTCTTCCGGAGCCTCTTCAGGGGCCGCTGAACTTAAGACGGCCCTGAGGCTTAATCCTATCTTATTGTCACGGGGGTCAACGTTAAGGACTTCCACCTCGACAGTGTCTCCGGTATGAACGGTACCGCCTTTTTTCTTGCCCCTGTTTATCTCGGAAATATGAATGAGCCCCTCAAGGCCCTCTTCAAGGAGGACAAATGCGCCGAACTCGGCTATGCCCGTAATGGTGCCCTCGACGACGGTGCCGGGCTTGTACCTCTCCTGGACCCCCTCCCAGGGGTTCTTTTCAAGGAGTTTCGTTGAGAGAGAGAAACGCCTGTTCGCGCCGTCTATATTAAGTACTACCGCCTCTATCTCCTGACCTTTCTTGTAGAGTTCAGAGGGGTGCTTTACCTTTTTCCATGAGAGGTCTGATATGTGGACGAGTCCGTCAATACCCTCTTCTACACCGACGAATACCCCGAAGTCTGTGATATTCTTCACAAGGCCTTTTATCTTTGTCCCCTTGGGGTACCTCTCCTCAGCCCCTTCCCAGGGGTTGGGCTCGACCTGGCGCATCCCCAGAGAGATACGCCTTTGCTCAGGGTCTATGGAGAGTATCTGAACCTCCACGCGGTCGTCTACTTTGACCTTCTGCGACGGATGCTTTATCTTTGACCACGACATCTCGGAAATGTGCACAAGCCCCTCGAGGCCCTCTTCTATCTCCACGAATGCGCCGTAGTCCGTGATATTGACGACCCTGCCCTCTATCCTCGTCCCTGCCGGGTATTTTTCAGCGGCGTGGGCCCAGGGGTCGGGCTTTGTCTGTTTGATGCCGAGAGAAATTTTCCCTTCTTCCTTGTCGTACCTCAGTACCTTGACGGTAACCGTATCGCCCACGTTAATTACCTGTGTGGGGTGAGACACCTTGCCCCATGACAGGTCCGTCAAATGCACGAGTCCGTCTATGCCGCCAAGGTCTATAAAAGCGCCGTAGTCGGTGATGTTCTTTACGTACCCCTCCATGAGCGCTCCTTCTTCGAGTTTTTCAAGCGTCACCTCTCGAAGCTTCTCACGCTCTTTTTCAAGGAGGGCGCGTCTTGACACTATGATGTTACTCTTGCGCCTGTTGCATTTGAGTATCTTGAAGTCAAATTTCTGGCCGATGAGGCCGTCGGGGTTTCTTACAGGCTTCAAGTCAACCTGTGAGCCGGGCAGGAACGCGGTGAGGCCTTCTATGTCAACGTAGAACCCCCCTTTAATCCTCTGCGTAACCGTGCCCTCGAATACATCACCCTTTTCGCAGGCCTCTACAATCCTGTCCCATAATTTTAACTGGTCGGCCTTTTTCTTGGAAAGGACGACGAAACCGTGCTCGTCGTCGCGCCTCTCTATAAAGACCCTCACCTCGTCGCCGACGCTTATGGTGGGGTTGCCGTCCTTGTCGCGAAACTCCCTCATGGACATGATGCCCTCGGACTTATATCCGATGTCTATGACGACGGTGTCGCCGGCAATCTCTATGACGGTCCCGTTAACGATATCGCCTTCGCGAAAATCCTTTATCTTTGTATCGAATATTCTTTCAAATTCACTCTCTTCTATTTCTTCGTGCGTCTTATCACCTCTTTCGAGCATTAAAAAGTTACCCCCGATAAATTTTTTATTTCATTATGAGAAAGATATCATAGCGGGTTTGAAAGTGCAAATTATTTCGGGCCGATTTTTGCTATTTTTTCCACTACTTCCCTGATTATCCAATCCGGCGTCGAGGCCCCCGACGTTACCCCCACCCTCATACAATCTTTAAACCATTGGGCCTTGAGTTCATCGGCCGTCTCAACGTGGTGCGTCCTGTCGAGCACGGCAGAGCAAATTTCTGTCAGCCTCATGGTGTTGGAACTATTTCTTCCGCCGACGACTACCATGACATCAACATGTCCCGCGAGATCCGCGCACTCCTCCTGCCTTATGGAAGTGGCGTTGCATATGGTATTAAAGACCTTTATCTCCGAAGCCAGACTGAGGCAGAAGTTTACTATGGTCTCGAGTTTCTTCATGGCGAGGGTGGTCTGGGCGACTATGCCTATCTTTGGACACCTCTTCATCCCCCTAAGATCATCAGGGGTTTCAGCGACCCACAGGTCCCTTGATCCATAGCTCACCAGCCCCTTTACCTCGGGGTGCTCCCTCTTTCCCGCCACAACTACGGTATAGCCTTCGGCTGTGAGTCTCGATACGAGGTCCTGCGCCTTTTTTACAAAGGGGCACGTGGCGTCCACGATGTCGAGGCCCTTTTGCCCGGCGGCTATGAACTCCTCGACCTTAACGCCGTGGGACCTTATGATAATTGTGCCGCCGTCTATATCGTCGAGACTGTTCTTCGTATAGATGCCCTTCTCCTCAAGCCTTCCCACGACCTGGGGGTTGTGTATAATGGGTCCTAGCGTATATATGTGAGAGCCCTTCTCCTCAGCCGTCTTCTCAGCCTCTTTAATGGCCCTCTTTACGCCGAAGCAAAACCCTGTGGATTTAGCTATCAGTATCTCCATATCCATCTCCATCTTCATCTCCAAGGTCGAGCCTCTCGCGTATTAGCTTCATAAGCCTTTGAACCACATCATTCAAATCAAGGCCCGTGGTATCGATGTAAACCGCGTCTTCGGCCTTTTTCAAGGGCGACTCTCTTCTTGACCTGTCGCGCCTGTCCCGCTCCTCTATCTCTTTTGCCACCGTCTCTACGCCGCTCTTCTCATTCGACGCGTCGTCGTCGTGTCTGCGCGCGGCCCTTACGGAGGGCTCGGCGTCGAGATAGAATTTTATATCCGCGTCAGGAAAGACCACCGTGCCGATATCTCTCCCTTCCATTACGATAAAACCCCCACGGCCGAGCGCCCTCTGGTACTGGACGAGGCTTTTGCGGACGGGCCTTTTCCTTGAAAAGACGGAGGCGAGTTGCGCGGCGTTCCGGGTGCGTATTGAACCGGTATAATCGACTTTATTTATCGAAATACTGCCCGAGGTGCAGTCGTATTCTATTTTAGCCGCGGAGCAGAATTTTTCAAGGGCCTCATCGTCACCCGGGTCTATGCCTGAAGCGTCAGCGGAAAGGGCCATTGCGCGGTACATGGCGCCCGTGTCAACGTATCTGAAACCGAGCCTTTTGGCTATGAGCCTGCTCACCGTGGTCTTGCCCACACCGCTCGGGCCGTCTATGGCGATAACCGGCCCCTTCTTCCCCTTTGTTCCCATAAGCGCTACCCGGCCCTCTTGTACATTTGATGTCACCTACGGCAGGCCTTTTCAAGGATGGTAAAAAAGCCGGGGAAGGAGACGTCCACCGCCTTTGCCCCCTTGACCTCTATACCCTCCTCTGACCTGAGCGCCGCCACGGCGAGGCTCATGGCCACGCGGTGGTCGCCCCTGCAGTCGATGGACGCGCTCTTGAAAGTTCCTTTTTCAATGCCGTCTATTACAAGGCCGTCCTCTTTCTCAGTGCAACTAACGCCGAGGTTCTTAAGCGCGTCTGCCATCGCTGAAATCCTGTCCGATTCCTTTACCCTCAGTTCGGCCGCGCCGCTTATGATGGTCCTGCCCTTTGAAAGGGCGGCGGCCACGCATATGACCGGAAATTCGTCGATGGCCGCAAGGAGCTCCTCGCCCTTTATTAGAACCCCGTTGAGGGGAGAAGACTTGACTGAAATATCCGCCACAGGCTCACCTGAGACGGTCTTTTTGTTCAGCAACTCTACCTTCGCGCCCATCCTTTCGAGTATCCTTATAATGCCCGTGCGTGTTGGGTTCACGCCCACGTCCCTTATAACGATATGGGATTCGGGGGTTATTACGGCCCCCACCATTAAAAAGGCGGCAGAGGAAATATCTCCGGGCACGGTGATGGTTGCCGCGCTCAGTTCACGGGCACGGTTTATTGTGACGGTATTGCCCTCGATTTTTACTTCGGCGCCGAAGAGCGGGAGCATCCTCTCGGTATGGTCCCTGCTCTTTTCAGACTCCGTAACGCTTGTACTCCCCGAGGCGTAGAGCCCGGCAAGCAGTATAGCGGATTTAAGCTGTGCGCTCGCTACGGGCGTTCTATAACTTATGCCCGTAAGCGTCCTTGGTGAAATGGCAAGAGGCAGACGTGACGAGTCCTTCCTCCCGAATATCGATGCGCCCATGGACTGAAGCGGCTCAACGACCCTCCTCATGGGCCTCTTCCGGAGCGAGGCGTCCCCGGTTATAACGGAGAAGAAATTCTGCCCCGATAGAAGCCCCGTCAAAAGCCGCGCCGTCGTACCGGAGTTTCTGGCGTCTATGACGTCTTCCGGCTCCCTGAGGCCGGAAAGTCCCATGCCGGATATTATTAAAGTATCACCGGTCTTTTCAAAACCGACGCCCATGGCCCTGAAGGCCGATATGGTGGCAATGGTATCCGCGCCTTCGAGAAGACCCTCGACCCGGGTCTCGCCCTCTGCTATTGAGCCGAGTATGAGGGCCCTGTGGGAGACGGACTTGTCGCCGGGCACCTTTATCTCACCGTTTAATCCCTTTGCGGGCAGAATTTTTATACGGTCCATATTATTTCAAACAATCCATACTACTTGATTATTAACTTCTAAAATCCTCACTCCTGTCAGGCGACTTGTCAGCGACGATAAAAATATCACGCCCCACGGGGTGTTTTTAATGGCCGTTGAAATATCCCCACCCTGTCAGGGGCTGTGGAAAATTCATGAAGTTTTTTAAGAGCTATTTTTAAAATAATACGTACGAGTGGCGGGGGTTAAAGGATTGAGTCCCTCATTGTTTTAGCCTTTTCGAACTCCTCTCTCAGCCCCTTGAGGTCTCCTTTCTGTATGAGAAGACGCACCCTTTCGAGATTTTCCTGGAACCTCACTATCATCTCAGAGATAAAATCGCCGTTCATCGCGCATATCTCAGTCCACATCTCAGGCGAGCTTGAGGCTATGCGTGTAAAGTCCCTGAAACCCCCGGCGGAAAAATCG
>BTQV01000015.1:0-15040 GCA_036986055.1 Thermodesulfobacteriota bacterium | reverse complement strand
GACGGCGCGCTCTATATATCCGACGACAGGGCAGGCGTGGTCTACAGGATAAGTTATGAAGGAGAGTAACTAAAGTGAAAAAAATAGCGGCGCTTAGCCGTCTGGCTTGAAGAAGAGGACGGAGAGCGGGGGCAGGGTTATCTCTATTGAGAAGGGGTAGCCGTTATGGCCCGTGACGCTCGTTTCGGCCCCGCCGTAGTTGCCCTGGCCGCTTCCGCCGTAGACACCGGCGTCGCTGTTCAGGACCTCTCGCCAGAACCCGCCGAAGGGCACCCCCACCCTGTAAGACGACCTTACCATGGGGGTAAAGTTGCAGACTACGAGGACCTTTTCGTTTATCTGCGAGCCATTCCGTATAAAACTGAGGACGCTCTCAGACCAGTTACGGTCGTCCACCCAGGAAAAACCCTTCTGTTCAAAGTCGAATTCATGGAGGGCCTTTTCAGCCCTGTAAAGGCGGTTAAGGTCGCTCACCCATTTCTTCACCCCGCTGTGGAGCGGGTACTGGAGGACGTGCCACTCAAGGCTCTCCTCATGGTCCCATTCCTTTACCTGCCCGAATTCGCTTCCCATGAAGAGGAGTTTTTTACCCGGATGGCCGTACATGAACCCGTAAAGGAGCCGCAGGTTGGCGAACCTCTGCCATTCGTCTCCTGGCATCTTCCCGAGGATGGACCCCTTGCCGTGGACCACCTCGTCGTGGGACAGCGGCAATAAAAAATTCTCGCTGTAGGCGTACCACATGCTGAAGGTAATCTCGTTGTGGACATATTTTCTGAAGAGAGGGTCGTTCCTGAAGTATTCAAGGGTGTCGTGCATCCAGCCCATGTTCCACTTCATGCCGAAGCCGAGGCCGCCGAGATAGACGGGCCTTGATACGGCTGGCCACGAGGTGGACTCCTCGGCGATGGTCTGGACTTGGGGGAATTTTTCGTAAACCACCTCGTTCAACCTCTTTAAAAGGCTTATGGCGTCGAGGTTCTCATTGCCGCCGTACTCGTTGGGTATCCATTCGCCCTCCTTTCTCGAATAATCGAGGTAGAGCATGGAAGCCACGGCGTCGACCCTTATGCCGTCCAGGTGATAGTGGTCGAGCCAGAAGAGGGCGCTGCTAATGAGGAAGGAGCGCACTTCGTTCCTCCCGTAATTGAATATGAAACTTTTCCAGTCGGGATGAAAGCCCTTGCGCGGGTCCTTGTGCTCGTAGAGGTGCGTGCCGTCGAAAAACCCCAGGCCGTGCTCGTCGGAGGGGAAGTGCGAGGGCACCCAGTCGAGTATTACGCCTATATCGTTTTTGTGGAGGAGGTCGACGAAGTGCATGAAGTCCTGGGGCGTTCCGTACCTCGAAGTGGGGGCGAAGTACCCGGTGGTCTGGTATCCCCAGGAACCGTAAAAAGGGTGCTCCATTACGGGCATGAGCTCCACGTGGGTGAAACCCGTCTCTTTGATATAATCGACGAGGCGCTCTGCCAGCTCCCTGTAATTCAAAAACCTGTTACCTTTGTCTGGCGCTCTCATCCACGAGCCCAGGTGGAGTTCGTATACGGAAAAGGGTCCGTTGAGGGAGTTCTTTCCGCCCCTCTCTTCCATCCATCGGGAATCCCCCCATGTGTAGCCCAGGCCCTTTACTATGGAGGCGGTCTTGGGAGGGTTTTCAGCGTAAAAAGCGAAGGGGTCGGCCTTGTTCACGGTGAAGCCGTTGTACTTCGACACGATATGGTATTTGTAGACCGCTCCCTCTGTTATGGACGGGATAAAGCCCTCCCAGATGCCGGACCAGTCGTCGCGCACCTTGAGGGGGTGTGACCTCGGGTCCCATCCGTTGAAGTCGCCTATTACGGAGACGTTCACGGCGTTGGGCGCCCAGAGGGCGAAGTGAGTCCCCCTCTCACCGTCGAAGATGGCTATGTGCGAGCCCAGGACCCTGTAGAGGTTGAAGTGGCTCCCCTCCTTGAAGAGGTATATGTCGTGGTCGGTTATATGGCCCGTGCCGTAGACTACAGGCCCCTTTTCGGTTTTGCCCATCCTTTTATTCCCTGTGTGAAGATTGATTGCGCGCAGGTCTTTTACCCAAAACAAAATACCAGTAAAGCCACCGGACTTTCAAGCACATTCAGCGGACTGCGGAAATCAGGACCGCCGCCGCCTTTTTTTCAACTCCTCTTTCGACGGGTCTCGTGGTTTTCCGCCGTTCTTGAGCATTGGAACCAGGTCAACTTTTTGTTGAGAAAAAGACTTCATTTTTTATAACTCAATACAAGTTATTGTGCATCATGCACAAGATATAATGCAATTATATCAATAAATTATTTATAAAAATCTAAACAGGAAGCCACATCTCGTCAATTTTTATGAAGTTTTTTTTAAAGACAAGTTATGGCACGTACTTTGCGTTTATTAATTATTGATTGTCTCAAACCTTTCCCACAGGTTTGTATTTTTGAAATTTTCTACAGCCTTGACAGGGCCTTGATTGTGGATGATGGATTTTTTTCTCTGGATTAATCAACATGCCGGCAAAGGTTAGGCCTGACACTTGTTATACCACAAAATCAAAAAAAATTATTTACCGGAGACCCTGAGCCCGATGGAAGGTTCCTTGTCTCTCTTCTCGCGCAGGGCGCGGTCAAGCGTCTTTTACAGAGATACCTGGGCAAGAGGCCCGTATCCTTTTTACGTTTTTCGTGAAAGATAAAGAATAGCCGCTTACAAATCATTCAAAAAAAACAGACAAACAAGGAGGAGGAGAAGATGCGTATTACGGAAATAAAGATTCTTCCAGTGGACGGCGACGAAAAACTGAAGGCTTATGTGACGATCAAGCTCGACGACTGCTTCATTGTACGGGACATGAAGGTAATCAAGGGCACGACAGGATTCTTTGTGGCCATGCCGGCCAAAAAGATGAAGGACGGGACATACAGGGACCTCGCCCATCCCCTTGACAAGTCAACAAGAGAGATGATCGAGAATCTGGTTATGGACGAATACCGCAGACACATGGGTAGCGACAATAACGACAATAACGAAGTCTTCAGCCACGTTCTGAACTGACGGCGCTTCAGTCCCGGCGGACTAAATTTCTTTTGTCGGTCTCTTTGCGGCCTCGCGAAAGGATGAACCGTTTCCGTACCATAACGCCGGGATTGCAGGGACGTCCTGCCCCGCGAGTCTTTTATTTACAAGAAGGTGGCAGGTGGCAGGGGCTTGAGACAGGGATCTGGGGCTGGGGCGGGGGATGTTTTTTACCCTCTTACCGCCACCGTTTGCTCGTATCACGAAATATCCAAAAATACCCGAAAATAAATAAGAACGCGTCTGGTTATCAGACATTTAATGCGCCTTCAAGAAATTTACCACAGTGTAAAAAATTTTATCATCACTGACCCTCACCTTCGACCCCGCAGACATCTTCATTCCAGGCCCAGCCTCCGGTCCACAGTGCCGTTGCGGACCACAAAGCCGTTAAACAGGGCCGGAGGCGCCCTTAGCTTAAGCAAAAATACTCCGGGGTGCGCCCATGATACTGGGCCCGGCGCACTGAGGTATTTGAATCTCAAGTCCCGATTCATGGCGTGAATAAAAAGTTCTTCTATTGAAACTCACTTAGGACGGCGTTGGTTAATGGCAATTACCACTGGCAAAAGGATACTTAAAAACAGCCTCTCCGTTATAGCGGGCAATTTCCTGAACAAGGCGTTAAGCATAGCCATACTGCTTAGCCTGACCTCGTATTTAAGTCCGGCGTCTTTCGGCAGGTACACATTCGTTATTGCCTATACCGCCTTTTTCGGCATATTCACCGACCTGGGGCTTAACACCTTTTTAACAAAAGAGATATCCTCCGGTTCCATAAAGCCCTCTACAGGCTTCGGTCACGCCATCGTCCTGAGGTTCCTCGTTACGGCGGCAACCACCGCCATCCTTCTATTGAGCCTCCTGCTCATGGGCTACCCCGCCGATATACTTTGGCTTGCGGCGGCCTCGAGTATCGCGCTTTTCCTTTCATTCAGGGGGCTTTTTTTCAGGACGGTCTTTAATATCCCATTCCAGGTTCACCTCAAGATGGGCTATCCGGCGGTGATTAACTTCCTGAACGAACTCCTTACGCTCGTCGTCGTTTTGTGGCTCATCGCCAGGTCCGCGACGCTATTCTCAATTATTCTCGGCATGGCGCTCGTCAACCTGCCTGGTTTCGTTGTGCTGGCCTTTTATTCGACGAGGCTCGTAAGACCAAAGATCGAGTTCGACATCGAGGCATGGTGGAGGATTCTGAAGGGGTCCTTGCCGCTCGGCGCCGCGATATTCATGGAGGGGGTCTTTATTATAATACCCGTCTTTGTGTTGTCGCTCTTCTCAAGCGACGAGGCCATTGGTTTTTTCGGCCTGCCTTTCAGGCTCGTTTCATCTCTATGGATTATTCCCGTCGCGGTTATGATGTCTCTGTTGCCCCGTATGAGCCTCGACGCCGTTACCACAAAGGCCTCCGTATCTCAGGGGTTTTCAAAGGGGCTCAAGTTGATGCTTCTTGCCGGCCTTCCGGCGGTCCTGGTTACAGACTATTTTTCCCTGCCAATTATAACCGTCCTTGCCGGAGACGGTTACTCGGCGGCCGCCCCGGTCCTGTCCATAATGATCTGGGGTACCTTCATGTACTTTATCAACACCGTCTTCTTCTATACCTTTACCGCCGCCGGACGCCAGGGGCTTAACACCGTGGTCTGGTCGATTATCTCTCTGGCCTCGGTCCTTATATGTGTAATCCTCATACCACCCTACGGAGTTACAGGGGCGGCCGTGGGCTTTGTGGCCCCGCTGGCAATAGGTGTGCTTGTAAATCTACTCCTCGCCCGCAGGGTCTTCACCATGAACGTCGTGCCAGTCCTTTCAAGATTTTTGTTGAGCGGTCTTCTCGCCCTCATTATCGTAACGGTCCTGCCCTTTAACAGGTTGGCGTCTTTGCCTGTCGGCTTGGGCGTATATGTCGTTACGCTTCTCTATCAGGGGACCATCTCGTTGAGGGAGTGGAACGAGTGGCTTGGCCCTGAAAAGGTTGAGTCTAAAAAAACCTTTTGATGGATTCAAATCACCTGTGTGTAATTAAGCGCCGGACCCCGGCGGCAACGGGGCTGATGGCGGGGCGGTAATAAGGCGGCCGCCTGGGTGGTAAGGTCACAAGGGGGCGAATGGGGGAGACAGGGGGTGAGGGGGCTAATGGGGGCGACGAGGGGACAGGGGTTTTCGTCCCCGAACATAAGCCTTTTATTAAGTATAGTAAAGTGATTTTACACTAAAAAGAAAGTATTGACTGAGTGGATTAAAAGACTATAAAATGACACTTGTATAGGAGCGGGTATTTTCAGGGGCAGGGGAGGGGACTTTTGAGGATAGCGATTGACGCCAGGATGCTGACGTATACCGGTATCGGCAGGTATACTCAGAACCTAATTATCAATCTCGCAAAGATAGACAAAAAAAATAATTATAATATACTGATAAATAATGACTGCACCCCCCCGGCCCTGAACGGCAATGTCCGCTTCCACAGGTCGGGCTATAACATTCCTGTCTACTCTTTGAGGGAGCAGTCGCTGCTTCCAATTAAACTCGGCGGGTTAAAGCCGGACGTAATACATTATCCGAGTTTTAATATGCCTTTTTTAAGCCCCTCGAAACCTACGGTCACCACCCTCCATGACCTTATATATTTTCTTTTTCCAGGAGCCTGCCCCAACAGGGCGGCTTACCTGTATGCGAAGGTGATGATAGGGTTTGCCGCGAGAAACGCCGGCAAAATAATAACCGTCTCCAATTACTCAAAGGACGAGATAGTCAAACACTTAAAGATTGACCCCGGCAAGGTTGTGGTCATTCATAACGGTGTGAGCGGGATATACCGGCCCGAGGAGAGTGAGGAGAAGCTTAAGGGCTTGCTCGGGAAATACAATATTGACGCCTCGTACATTCTTTATGTCGGCAATCATCAGGAGAGAAAAAACCTCCTCGGACTTATTCGCGCCTACTCGCTTTTAAGACTTAAAAAGGATTTTCTCCTCGTAATAGCCGGAAAAACAGATGCCAGGAAAGAAAAGACTTACCGGGCCGTTGAGGAGTTGGGCCTTGGCCAAAGGGTGCGTTTTATAGGCGAGGTGCCTGAAGAGGAACTGCCGGTACTGTATTCGGCGGCCTCTCTCTTTGTCTTCCCGTCTTTTTACGAGGGCTTCGGCCTGCCTCCCCTCGAAGCCATGGCCTGCGGTACGCCCGTTGTGACCTCGAACGCCACGTCCCTGCCCGAGGTTGTGGGAGAAGCCGCTTTAAAGGTGGAACCGGGGGACGCGACAGCGCTCTCCTCGGCCATGGAAAGTATACTCTCAAGCCGGGACCTCTCGGCGGAACTTCATGAAAAGGGCTTTGAAAGGGCCGCGCTCTTCAACTGGGAGGATACGGCGAAAAAGACCCTCGACGTTTATAACGAGGTTTTAGAAGGTGAAGGTTGCGCTCGTTCATGACTGGCTAACGGGTATGAGAGGAGGGGAGAAGGTCCTTGAGGCCCTTTGCGAGATATTCCCTGAGGCGCACCTCTTTACCCTCTTCCATATACCCGGCTCGGTTTCAAGCGAGATTGAGGAGCGGCCCATAAAGACCACTTTTGTGCAAAAACTCCCCTTCGTGAAAAAACACTACCGCCTCTATCTGCCCCTTTTCCCCATGGCGGCCGAGAGCCTCGACCTCTCGGGGTATGATCTTATTATTTCCACGAGCCACTGCGCGGCCAAGGGCATTATAACTCCGCCCGGCGCCTTTCATGTCTCTTATATATTTACGCCCATGCGCTACATCTGGGACAAGTTCGATGACTACTTCGGCGACCGGTTCTGGTTGAAAAAAAGGGCGCTGGGGCTCGTATGTCATTACCTGAGGGCATGGGACAGCGCGTCGAGCAGACGCGTCGACGCTTTTATAGCCATATCCGATTACATCGCGGAAAGGGTGAAAAAGTATTACGGCCGGGACTCCACGGTGGTAAACCCGCCAGTTGACTGCGCCCGCTTCAGCATGACGAGGGCCGAGCCTGAAGATTTTTACTTATGCCTCTCCGCCTTCGCCCCTTATAAGAGGATAGACCTCGCCGTGGAGGCCCTGACAGCCACAGGGGCGAGGCTCAAGGTCGTTGGAACGGGTCAGGACGAGAAGAGGATAAGGTCCCTGGCAGGGGCCAATGTCGAATTCCTCGGTCATGCCTCCGATGATGTCGTCGCCGACCTTTATTCGAGGTGCAGGGCACTCATCTTCCCCGGCGAAGAAGACTTCGGTATTGTGCCCCTTGAGGCCATGGCCTCGGGAAGGCCGGTTATCGCCTACGGAAAAGGGGGGGTGCTCGAAACAATCGTCCCGCTCTTCAAGTCTCAGGGCGTTTTAGAGAGGAAGAGGCGCCCCACGGGGGTCTTTTTTTACGACCAGAGCGTCAGGGGTCTCGTTGAGGCTGTAAGGACCTTTGAGGACCATGAAAAAAAATTCAGCCCCATGGCCTTGAGGGAACACGCGCTTAAATTCGACACGCCCCTATTCAAGAAAAAGTTCAAGGAAACAGTACTTTCAATGTATAATGATTACCATTCCGGTAAGGGTATATGCTCAAAAAACACAGCCAATTATTTGAAAACCTCCTCTTTATAACGGATATCATAATAATCCTTTCGTCCTGGGTTTTTTCTTATTATGTCCGTTTTAATTCCGGCCTTTTTCCAGTGGACAAGGGGGTGCCCCCCATCCATGGCTATCTCCTGCTTTTAATCCCCATTATGATTATCTGGGCGGTGGCCTTCAAGGGCTTCAGCCTCTACCGTCCAAAGAGGATAGGTTCTCATGCGGCCGAGGTTTTTACTATAGCGAAGGCCTCTGTGGCCTCTGTTATAATCCTCATAACCTTCTCCTTCTTCTTGAGGCAATATGAGTTTTCACGCCTCGTCTTTCTGCTTTTCACCTTTTTTAACATCGTGGTTCTCTCCTTCGAGAGGATAGTCTTCAGGGAAATTCTGAGGTTTATAAGGAAAAAGGGGTACAACCTTAGATACGCGCTTATCGCCGGCACCGGTGAATCGGCCAGGATACTCTTAACAAAACTGGAAAAGCACCCCGAGGTGGGCATAAAGGTCGTCGGCATTGTAAGTGGTGATGAAGAGGACCTGGGCAGCCGTATCAAGGGTGTGAGAGTAATCGGACTCTATGAGGACATAAATGGCATCATATCGAGGGAAAGTATAGACAAGGTCTTTATGGCGCTGCCATGGGACGAGCATTCAAAGGTTGTGGATATACTGAGGTTCATAGGCGACGAGACCGTAGATATCATGGTAATACCAGATGTGTACGAGTTTGTTACGCTTCGCGGGGGCGTCGAGGAGTTCGACGGCATTCCAATAATGAACCTCCGGCACTCCCCCCTTTACGGATGGAACCTCATAGTCAAGAGAACGGCCGATATTATGCTTTCCGGGTTTTTCATATTGACCCTCGCTCCCCTCATGGCGATTATAGCCATTCTGATAAAGTTGTCTTCCCCGGGCCCTGTATTTTACAGGCAGGAGAGGATGGGTATAGACGGGGTTATATTTCATATGCTAAAGTTCCGTTCCATGAGAACGGACGCAGAGAGAGAGACAGGGGCTGTCTGGTCCAGAAAGGACGACCCCAGACGTACGCGTATAGGGGCCTTTTTAAGAAAGACGAGCCTTGACGAGATACCTCAATTCTTCAATGTCCTCAAGGGCGACATGAGCCTGGTGGGTCCAAGGCCCGAGAGGCCTGTTTTTATAACCGAGTTCAGGAAAAAAATCCCGAAATATATGCTCAGGCATAAGGTCAAGGCCGGGGTCACCGGCTGGGCGCAGGTGAACGGCTGGAGGGGTAATACGGACATCAACAAGAGGATAGAGCACGACCTGTACTATATTGAAAACTGGTCGTTCTTCTTTGATTTGAAGATCGTCTGTCTCACAATATGGAAGGGGCTTATAAACAAGAACGCATATTGAATGATGACGCTTCGCCGGGGACCGTCCTTAAGGGGTTGCAAAATAATCATCATCTGGTATCTTTATTCATAAGGTTTTCAATATCTTTCCGCCTCATCTCTCTCTGTGGTTGACTTTGAGCAGGGCGGCAGCAATACTTTATCACTTTGTGGAGAAATTTTTCACCGGCCATTCCGACCTTTTTTCAGGCAAAAAGGAATCGAACTTTTTCCCGGCGCACAGGCCGGGCTTTGTCTTTAAGGGCCGGGCGTGCCGGGGCTACAAGGGTTTGAGGCGAAAGCCTGAAAATTTTTTAGATTAAAAAGGAGGAGTTAAAGGCATGAATATCTGTGTTATAGGCACCGGTTACGTCGGGCTTGTCACAGGAACCTGTTTTGCTGATTTCGGTGTTAACATCACCTGCGTGGACAAGGACGTAAAAAAAATCGCCATGTTGAAGAAGGGCGAGATACCTATTTATGAACCGGGCTTGAAGGAACTTCTCGATAAGAACCTCGGTGAAAAGCGGATACACTTCACAACCGACCTCAAGGGGACGATAATGAATTCCCTTGTTATTTTCATCGCCGTTGGCACGCCCGCCAGAGACGACGGTTCCGCCGACCTGAGTTACATAAAAGAGGTAGCCTCGACTATCGCTAAAAGTTTGAACGGATATAAGGTTATAGTAACAAAGAGCACCGTGCCGGTGGGTACGGGCAAACTTATCGAAAAGATTATAAAAGAAGAGCAGAAGGGAGGCCACAGCTTCGACGTGGCCTCAAACCCAGAGTTCCTGAGGGAAGGCTCGGCCGTTGAGGACTTCATGAGGCCCAACAGGGTCGTTATCGGCGCGAGGAGCCAGCAGGCAAGGGCCATACTCAAGGACCTCTATTCTCCCCTTTACCTGCTTGAGACGCCCTTTGTCATTACCGACGTTGAGACAGCGGAATTGATAAAATACGCGTCCAACGCCTTCCTCGCAACGAAGATTTCCTTTATAAACGAAGTGGCGAATATCTCCGAGAGGTGCGGCGCGGATATCCATATGGTTGCCAAGGGTATGGGGCTGGACAAGAGGATAGGCCCCAAATTTCTTCATCCGGGCCCGGGTTACGGCGGCTCATGCTTTCCCAAAGACACCCTGGCGATAACGAGCATCGCAAAGGACCACGGTTACAAATTCCAGATAGTCGAATCCGTAATCGAGGTAAATAAAAGGCAGAGGGAATTGATGATGGAGAAGATTAAATCCGCCATAGGGGATTTCAAGGGCAAGAAGATCGGGGTCCTGGGCCTTACCTTCAAACCCAACACCGACGATATCAGGGAATCGCCGGCCCTCTATATAGTGAGGAGCCTTATTCAGGAGGGAGCCGCTGTAAAGGCCTATGACCCCGCCGGCATGGAGTCCACCAAAGACATTATCAAGAAAGGGATTACTTTCTGCAAGGACCCTTACATGGCGGCAAAGGGGAGCGACGCACTCGTTATTCTCACGGAATGGAACCAGTTCAGGAAACTGGACCTCATAAGGTTGAAGGATACGCTGAAAGAGCCGGTGATCATAGACTTGAGGAACATATACGACCCGCATGGCATGAAGGCCCTCGGCTTCAGATACCTCTCCGTTGGCAGGTAGACAGGGGCTTAACTCTCCGGCGGGGCTCGGCTGGCCGCTCCAGAGTCCTTTGATGCGGACTTAAGTAATTTGTGCAACATGTTATATTTAAAGATGTTTTATACGCGGTCAATTTTTTTAACGCATAAGAAGACAGGCAAGTCCGCAAAGGAAAAAACGCTTTTTCACTCTTCAAGACCGGCTCATGCTGAGAAAAATTCTATTGACTCGCTGGGGTCAAAGTAGTATATCTAATAAAAATGCTCAAAAATCGGTATCTTCTGAACCGTGACGGCGCGGTCTCATTAAAAGTCCTGATCTGGTTGGCCGTACTTTTTTTTGCCGTCTACGCTGGTTATAAGTTTCTGCGCCCATCATTCTCATACTACATGCTCAGGACTGATGTGGAGGAAGAGGCTAAACTGGCTCACATGTACACTGACGAGAGTCTGAGAGAGAGGATACTGGTTAAAGCAAAGGCCTGGTCCGTTCCGATTTCAAGCGAGGATATAGAGATTATCCGTGGGTCGAGGAATATAATCATAAGGATAAGTTATTCTCAGACCATGATTTTTTTCGGCCGCTACAGCAAGACGCTTTATTTCACGATAGAGACGATAAAACCGCTTAAAGAGGCAGTGGGAGCGCTCCATTAGCGTTTTTCGAGCAACAAAAACCCTTTTGAGCGCAACCGGCGAAAACCCTTTAAATTTAACCCGGAGAGGTTAAGAAGGGGAGAGTACAGTGAAGGAGATTTTCTTTGATATTTAACGGCGCCTCCCCATCCATTGGATGTGGAGGTTTTTTATTGCCTCTTTTTGACGATAAAACCTTATCTGCGGGAAGAGATTTATGAAGACCAGACAGGTCCTCGATGAGAGGAGCATTGACAGGGCGCTCTCGAGGATAGCCCACGAGATACTCGAAAGGAACAGAAATGTAGAGGACCTCGTCGTGCTCGGCATACCCACGAGGGGCTATCAACTCGCACGGAGGCTTCAGTCCAAGATTCTCGAGATAGAGGGCGTCGAGGTGCCTGCGGGCTCTGTGGACGCCACCCTCTACAGGGACGACCTCGCCATCAAAAAAGACCAGCCGCCCTTAAAGAAGACGGAGATACCCATCGACATCGACGACAAGGTGGTTATCATGGTGGACGACGTGCTTTTTACGGGCAGGACCATAAGGGCGGCGATGAACGCGCTCATGGACTTCGGCCGCCCCATTGAAATTCAGCTCGCAGTCCTCGTTGACAGGGGGCACAGGGAACTCCCCATAAAGGCCGATTATGTTGGAAAAAATATTCCCACCTCCCGAAACGAGGGGGTAAAGGTCCTTTTAGAGGAACTTGACGGTAAGAACGAGGTTATTATATCCTCAGAGGAATGATTTTTTTTAACACTCCGGAATTCATATGAAACTCGAAAGAAAAGACCTCCTTGCCATAAAAGACCTGAGTGCCGGGGAGATTTCCCTTCTCCTCGATACGGCGGCTTCTTTCAAGGAGATCTCAGAAAGAGAGATAAAAAAGGTTCCAACGCTCCGTGGAAAGACCATTATAAACCTTTTTTACGAGCCTTCGACGAGGACGCGAACCTCCTTTGAGATCGCGGCCAAGAGGATGAGCGCCGACGCCGTCAATATTTCCGTTTCAACGAGTTCCGTTGTAAAGGGCGAAACACTCAAGGACACGGCCATGAACCTCGAGGCCATGAGGCCCGGTTGTATCGTCATACGCCACTGTTCGGCAGGCACGCCCGCCATGCTCGCAGGGTACCTCGACTGCTCTGTTGTAAACGCCGGCGACGGCGCCCACGAGCACCCGAGCCAGGCCCTCCTCGATATCTTTACGGTGCGTGAGAAGAAGGGCTTTATCGAAGGGCTAAAGGTCGCCATAATCGGCGACATAGCGCACTCAAGGGTCGCGCGCTCCAATGTCTACGGATTTACGAAACTGGGTGCTGAGGTAACGGTGGCCGGCCCCCCCACCATGATGCCGCCGGGCATGGAGACTCTCGGATGCCGGACGACCTCAGACCCCATGGAGGCGATAAGCGGGGCCGACGTTATTATCATGCTGAGAATTCAGATGGAGAGGCAGAAGGAGTCTTTTTTCCCGTCCATAAGGGAGTACGCGAAACTATACGGCCTTGACACAATGAAGTTGAAGGAGGCCAAAGAGGACGTGCTCATAATGCACCCCGGCCCCATTAACAGGGGCGTGGAGATATCTTCGGAGGTGGCCGACGGCCCCTATTCCCTTATACTCGAGCAGGTGACAAACGGCGTGGCCGTGAGGATGGCCATATTCTATCTACTCCTCGGAGGGGCTCGCGATGATGAATGATTTTTTACGTATAGGCGGGTTTTTATTATGAAAAGAGTGGTTATAAGGGGCGGCCGGGTCATTGACCCTGCCGGAAACCTCGACGGCCTCTACAATATATATGTAATGGGCGGCAGGGTGGCGAGAATCTTGCCGGCGGAGTCCGACGCCGGCGGTGTGGACGCTGGTTCTCCTGACGTTGAACTTATCGACGCCTCGGGCTTACTCGTTACACCGGGGCTCGTTGACATCCACACGCATCTGCGCGAGCCGGGCTTTGAGTACAAGGAGACGATAAAGACGGGCACCGGTGCGGCCGCCGCGGGAGGGTTCACCACCATACTCTGCATGGCCAATACCATGCCTGTAAACGACAACCAGTCCGTCACAAGGTATATTATTAAAAAGGCGCAAGCCGAGGGCGCGGTCAAGGTGAGGCCCGTTGGCGCCGTCAGTTGCGGCCTCAAGGGCGAGCGTCTCGCAGAGATTGCCGAGTTAAAGGAAGCCGGGTGCGTGGCCGTCTCCGACGACGGTTTCCCCGTTGCAAACCCGAACCTCATGCGCAGGGCCCTTGAATATACCCGGGGCGTGGGGATACCGCTTATTACACACGCCGAAGACCCTGTTATTACAGGCTCAGGGGTCATGAACGAGGGCAGCGTCTCGACGATGCTCGGCTTAAGGGGTATCCCGGCGGCCGGTGAGGCGTCAATGGTGGCAAGAGATATTATGCTCGCCGAGCTCGCGGGCGGCAGGCTCCATATAGCCCACGTAAGTACGATGGGGGCAGTTGAGTGTATAAGGAGGGCGAAGGAGAAGGGCCTGAGCGTCACCGCCGAGGTTACGCCACACCATCTCAAATTTACTGACGAGTCCCTCTCAGGGTATAATACCGACTTCAAGATGAACCCGCCGCTAAGGACCCAAAAGGACGTTGATGCCCTAAAGGAGGCGCTCAAGGACGGGACCATAGACTGCATAGCAACGGACCACGCCCCCCATTCAGTCATTGAGAAGGACGTGGAGTTCGTGAGCGCGGCCAACGGGGTAATAGGGCTTGAGACGGCCTTTTCCGCCTTATATCCATTGGTGGAGGAAGGTTCTCTCACATTACCGGAGTTAGTAGGGCTTATGACGCTCAATCCGTCAAGGGCGATGAACCTTGATTCAGGCACACTCGCCGTTGGGGCGCCGGCGGATATTACCATAATCGACCTCGAAAAGACCTGGGTGGTAGAGCCAGGGGAGATTAAATCGAGGTCAAAGAACACGCCCTTCGCGGGCCTTGAGATGAAGTCAAGGGTGGTAAGGACGATCGTTGACGGCGACACCGTTTACAAGGGATGATTTTTCCATGGTTCACATGAAAACAAATTTTTCAGAAAGATTTTTTTCGTCAGGGGGAAGCTATTGAAGAAGGCGGTTCTCGCCCTTGCTGACGGGTCTGTCTTCGAGGGTTTTTCACTTGGCGCCCCGGGCACGGCCACGGGCGAGGTCTGTTTCAACACCTCCATGACCGGTTATCAGGAGGTCTTGACCGACCCCTCGTACAAGGGCCAGATTGTCACGATGACCTACTCTGAGCAGGGCAACTACGGCGTGAACGAGGAGGATATCGAGTCGAGAAGGCCATGGGTCGAGGGTTTTATAGTCAAGGAGCCATGCCGCTTCCCCAGCAACTGGCGGAGCCTCGAAGGGCTCGCCGGTTACCTTTCAAGGCACGGCATCGTCGGCATCTCAGGCATTGATACAAGGGCTTTGACGCGTATCATCAGGGAGGAAGGGGCGATGGGGGGGGTCATCTCAACAGACGATATTGACGCGAAGGCGCTTGTCAGGAAGGCCGAAGAAGCGCCGGGGCTCGTTGGCAGAGACCTTGTAAAAGAGGTGACCTGCACCGCGCCTTACAAATGGCATGAGGGCATGTGGTCCATTGACGAGGGGTTCTCCATCAACAAACCTCTTCCCGGCGGTAAAAGGTTCAAGGTGGCGGCCCTGGACTTCGGGATTAAAAGAAATATTTTAAGGAACCTCTTTGACCTCGGTTGCGATATAACGGTCCTGCCCGCCTCCACAACC